>NZ_JBCGFQ010000010.1:0-119036 GCF_040984075.1 Pseudomonas sp. I2 | reverse complement strand
ACCGCTACCGGGGCGTGTTCGGCCTGCGCGAGGTGGTGTTCGTCAACGAGGCGGACATCCGCCGCCTGGGCTTCGAGCCTGGCGAGCACGTGGACATGGTGTCGCTGTGGGAGGACGGGCGCGAGCGGCGGGTGTCGGGTTTCCGCCTGGTGCCCTACGACCTGCCCGAGGGCCAGGCCGCGGCGTACTACCCGGAGACCAACCCGCTGGTGCCGTTGGAGAGCTATGGCGAGGGGACCTACACGCCGACCTCCAAGTTCGTGGCGATCAAGCTGGAGAAGGCGCAGGCGGGGAACCGGATCGAGGCGGCGATCGCCGTGGAGTGAGAGCGTGGGCTGGCGGATCAGCCAAGTGGTGCTTTGAAGCCTGGGCTGCCAAGCGGCCCTCGTGTCACCGATGCACCGGATACGCCGTGGTGTACTTCATCTGCTCCATGGCAAAGCTGGACGTGATGTTCGACAGCCCGTCGGTGCTGGTGATCAGCTTCTTGTAGAAGCGGTCGTAGGCGGCGATGTCGCCCACCACTACCCGCAGCATGTAGTCCCAGTCCCCGGACATGCGGTAGACCTCCATCACCTCCTCGAAACCGGTCACCGTCGTGGCGAACTGCTCGAGCCAGGCACTGTCGTGGCGCTGGGTCTTGAGCTGGACGAACACCGTCAGGCCCAGGCCCAGGCGCTCGGGGTCGAGCAGGGCGACGCGGCGGCGAATATAGCCCTCGTCTTCCAGGCGCTTGACCCGCTTCCAGCAAGGGGTTGTGGACAGGTTGACGGCTTCGGCCAGGTCCTTGAGGGACATCGAGGCATCGCGCTGGAGCAGGGTGAGGATGTGCTGGTCGAAACTGTCCATGTCGGTGAAGGGCTCGATGGAGAAAAAGGTTCTCCAGATTAGCCCAGTTGCAGAAACAAGAGAACGCTTGTGTGTCGCCAGTGACATGTTCGTTCCCCATGCAACGAGGATGAGGGCGGATATGCGATAGTGGCGCCTTTCAACCTGCCTCGTTCCCAGTCAATGGACCCGATCATGTCCGACAAGCCACGCAATTTCGCCACCCGTACCCTCCATGCCGGCGAGCAGTTCGGCGTCGCCGACAATGCCATCTTCCCGGCCATCGTCACCGCCAGCTCGTTCATCAAGCGCAGCCTGGACGACAACCCCGAGTACGCCTACAGCCGCGTCGGCAACCCGACCCGGCATGCCTACGAGACCTGCGTCGCGGCCCTGGAGGAGGGTGTCGGCGCGGTGGCCACCGCTTCGGGCGTGGGCGCCACGGCCACCGTGCTGGAGCTGCTGCCCAAGGATGCCCACGTGGTGGTGATGAACGGCGTCTACGGCGGTACTTTCCGCCTGCTGGAAGACTACCGCAGCCACACCTCGGGCCTGACCACCACCTACGTCGACCTCAACGACCTGCAGGCCGTGGCCGCGGCGATCCGCCCCGAGACCCGGCTGATCTGGATCGAGTCGCCGACCAACCCGTTGCTGCACCTGGTGGACATCCAGGCCATCTGCGCCCTGGCCCGCGAGCACGGCATCCTCACCTGCATCGACAACACCTTCTGCTCGCCCTGGAACCAGCGGCCGATCACCCTCGGCGTGGACCTGGTGATGCACTCGGCGAGCAAGTACATCGGTGGCCATTCCGACCTCATCGGTGGCGTGGTGGTGGCGGGCAACGACGCGCTGCTGGCGCGGCTGCGCAAGATCAGCATGGCCGTTGGCGCGATCCAGGGGCCGTTCGACTGCTACCTGGCCCTGCGCGGCCTCAAGACCCTCGACGTGCGCATGGAGCGCCAGTGCGCCAACGCCCTGCGCGTGGCGCGCTTTCTCGAAGGGCATGCGCAGGTCGAGCAGGTCTACTACCCGGAGCTGGAGAGCCATCCGCAGCACGCGCTGTGCAAGCGCCAGATGCGCAGCGGCGGGGCGGTGGTGGCGATGAAGGTCAAGGGCGGCCGGGCGGCGGTCGAGCGGCTGGTCGAGGCGCTGTCGATCTTCGTCCTGGCCGACTCGCTGGGGGGCGTGGAGAGCATGATCAACCACTCCTGGAGCATGTCGCACAACTCCCTGAGCCCGGAGCAGAAGGAGGCGATGGGGATCGGCGAGAACCTGCTGCGGTTGTCGGTGGGGATCGAGGATCATCGCGACTTGATCGATGACCTGGACACTGCGCTGAAGGCTTCGGCGGCGGTATAGATGCCTGGGGCTGCAACGCAGCCCCAATGCCACTTGACTGGCCGGCCCGCGAAGGGGCGGTGGGACGGGTCAGGATTTGGGCGGATGGATGATCCGTTCGATCTTGTCCTTGATCAACAACCGCTCCTTGCGCAAGCGGTTGACCGCATCGTCGGAAGTACCGTTGCCTTCGGCGGCCACCACTTCCTTGTCCTTGGCGTTGTACTCCTTGTGCAGTTGATGCAGCGTCTGGTCCTTGTCGATGAGCGCCTGGAAATCTTCAGCGCAAATGTGCAGGTCAGCGAGCAGATCATGCGGGACTGGCATTTCTTCACCTCGGGTCAGGGGTTGGCGAAAAGTCCTGAACCTTGAGGATAGTCGTCTTTGCGCAGGTCAGGGACTGGGGTAGGCTGTCGCACTCCCTCCCGTGACCCGGAACCCGCGCCATGCCTCATCTGAACCTGGAATACAGCGACAACCTGGGCGAGCTGAACGTCGACCTGCTGCTCATGCGCCTGAACCATGCCCTGGTCGGCAGCGGCCAGTTCGCCGACGAGCTGGACATCAAGAGCCGCGCCCAGGCTTGCGCCCAGTACCGGGTAGGCACCGCACCGGGCGAGCGGGCCTTCGCCCACGTACGCCTGGCGATCCTCAGCGGGCGTTCACCGCAGGTGAAGAAGCAGCTGTCCGGCAGCCTGCTGGAGGTGCTGCGCGAGGCGATCCCGACCAGGGCCGGGCTGGATATCCAGCTGTGCGTGGAAGTGCTGGACATCGACCGCGAACCCTACGCCAAGCTGCACCTGCCCGGCTGAGCGACTGCGCCGATCGCCCGCCAGGTTTCACCCCCAGGCCCCGCGCCGTATATACTGCGCGCCAATGTTTGTGGGAGAGCCTCGTGGCCATCGAAATACACTGGATCCGTGACGACCAGACCCTGGCCGAACACTGCCGGGCCTGGCGCGAACTGCCTTTCGTAGCGCTCGACACCGAATTCATGCGGGTCGACACCTTCTATCCCAAGGCCGGCCTGATCCAGGTCGGCGACGGTCAGCGGGCCTTCCTGATCGACCCCTTGCTGATCGGCGACTGGCAACCGCTGGCCGGGCTGCTCGAGGACAATGGCGTGGTCAAGGTCCTGCATGCCTGCAGCGAGGACCTGGAAGTGCTCCTGCGCCTGACCGGCAAGCTGCCGCAACCGTTGTTCGACACCCAGCTGGCCGCCGGCTACCTGAACATCGGTTTTTCCATGGGCTATTCGCGGCTGGTGCAGGAGGTCCTGGGGATCGACCTGCCCAAGGGCGAGACCCGCTCGGACTGGTTGCAGCGGCCGTTGTCCGAGACCCAGGTCAGCTATGCCGCCGAGGACGCCGTGCACCTGGCCGAGCTGTTCACCGCCCTGCGCCCGCGGCTGTCGGACGACAAGTACGCCTGGGTGCTGGAGGACGGCGCCGAGCTGGTCGCCCAATTGCGCCGGGAGGTCGAGCCCGAGGCCCTGTACCGCGACGTCAAGCTGGCCTGGAAGCTGTCGCGCCAGCAGCTGGCGGTGCTGCGCGAACTGTGCGCCTGGCGTGAGCGCCAGGCCCGTGGCCGCGACCTGCCGCGCAACCGCATCCTGCGCGAACACGCGCTCTGGCCCATGGCCAGGCACCAGCCGGACAGCCTGTCGGCCCTGGCGAAGATCGACGACATGCACCCGCGCACCATCCGCCAGGACGGCGAGTTCCTCCTCGAGCTGATCAAGCGCGCCGCCAGCCTGCCCGAGGCGCAGTGGCCGCCCGCGTTGCCCGAGCCGCTGCCGATCGAGGCCGCCGCTATCCTCAAGCGCCTGCGTGGGGTTGGCCAGGCCGAAGGCGAGCGCCTGGGCATCGCCCCGGAGCTGATGCTGCGCAAGAAGACCCTGGAGGCCTTGCTCAAGAGTGGCTTCCCCAACGGCCCCTATCAACTGCCCGATTCGCTGCGCGGCTGGCGTCGCGAGCGCATGGGCCAGGCCCTGCTGGACAGCCTGGCAGGTGCCGGAGAATCCTGATGAAACGTATCTGTTCGATCTACAAGAGCCCACGCAAGAACGAGATGTACCTCTACGTGCTCAAGGCCGATGGCCTGGAGCGTGTGCCGGAGGGCCTGCTGCCGTTCTTCGGTACCCCGGTGCACGCCTTCGACCTGGTGCTCACCCCCGAGCGCAAGCTGGCCCGCGAGGACATCGCCAAGGTCTTGGAGAACCTCGACAACCAGGGCTACCACCTGCAGATGCCGCCGCCCGAGGACGACTACATCGAGCACCTGCCCGAAGAACTGCTGCGCCGCAACGACCCAGCCTGATTCCGGGCCGTTCGCCTCACCCTGCCAAGCGGTCCGTCTGCCGGGCCGCCTTCGTTGTTGTCTGCCAAGGTTTTCGACATGCGCGTTCTGATCGCTGAACAGGATCATGCCCACTATGCCCGCCTGCTGGGCGAGGCGGCACCAGACCTGGAGGTACTGACCAGCGGCGACGCCGCCGAACTGGCACGCCAGGCAGCCGAATGCACGGTATGGCTGGGCCAGCCTGACCTGCTGGCCAGCCTCCTGCGCCAGGGCCACAGGCCACGCTGGGTGCAATCGACCTGGGCGGGGGTTACCCCGCTGCTGGCCGAGGGGTTGCCCCGCGACTACCGTCTGACCCGTGCCGTGGGCATCTTCGGCCAGGTCATGGCCGAGTACATGCTGACCTACATGCTCGGCCACGAGCGCGACGTACTGGCGCGGCTGGCCAGCCAGGCCGAGCGGCGCTGGGACGACCGCCCCGGGCGCAGCCTGGAAGGGCGGCGGGTGCTGGTCGTGGGTACCGGCGACATCGGCCAGCGGGTCGCGGAACTGCTCGCGCCGTTCGGGGTGTCCCTGCATGGCATCGCCAGCAGTGCCCGCCAGCAGGCGCCGTTCGTCGAGGTAGCTGGCCTGGACGCGTTGCCGCGGTTGGTGGAGCAGGCCGACTACGTGCTCAACCTGCTGCCGGACACCCCGCAGACCCATGATTTGTACGATGCGGCGCTGTTCCGGCGCTTCAAGCCCAGCGCGTTGTTCATCAATGCCGGGCGCGGCGTGGCGGTGGTCGATGACGACTTGGTCGAAGCCTTGAAGCAGGGCCACCTGGCCGGCGCGGTAATCGACGTCTGCCGCCAGGAGCCCTTGCCCCGGAGCCACCCGTTCTGGACCGCCTGGGGCCTGCTGCTGACCGGCCACAGCTCGGCCCCCACCTCGCCGACGGCGATGGTGCGGTTGTTCGTCGAGAACGTGCGGGCGTACCAGGCGGGCCGGGCATTGCGGGGAGAGGTGGATTTCGGGCGGGGGTATTGAGCGGCAAGCTTCAAGCTGCAAGAGAGATCGTGCCGAGCTTTCGATCTTGGATCATGCCCCGGTCCAGAGGCGACATCGATCTTCTTGCAGCTTGAGGCTTGCAGTTTGCCGCTTAGAGAAGGTTGAAATCGCCTTCGGCGGCCAGTTCGCTCAGGGGGCGGCGAGGGCTGGGGACTTCGCGGGCTTGCAGGCCTTCGGCGAGGGTTGCCTTGTCGCCCAGCTTGCCGATCGCCACCATCGCATGCAGGGCGTAGCCCTCGGGGATCTTCAGTGCCTGACGCGCCAGCGCCTGGTCGAAGCCGGCCATGCCGTGGGTGTGCCAGCCGCTGATGCTGGCCTGCAGGGCCAGGTGGCCCCAGGCCGAGCCGGTGTCGAAGGTGTGCCACAGCGCCGGGGTTTGCTCGCTGGCGCCCGGGGCGGTGAAGGTCGTCTTGGACATGATCAGCACCAGCGCCGAGGCGTGCTGGGCCCAGCTGCGGTTGAATTCGTTGAGGATGCCCAGGTAGCGCTCCCAGTTCGGCGTGTCGCGGCGGGCATAGAGGAAGCGCCAGGGTTGCGAGTTGTAGGCCGAAGGTGCCCAGCGCGCGGCTTCCAGGAAGCCCAGCAGGGTTTCCTGGCTGATCGGCTCGGCGGTGAATGCCCGTGGCGACCAGCGGTTGATGAACTGCTCGTTGATGGCGTAGTCGGCAATGCGCGGGTTGACGCTCATGGGTCGCTCCTGCAAGGGAAGGGAAAGCGCGCACGCTACTGCGTCCGCTCGCCGCTGACAAGCGGTCTGGCATTGACCGGGGACAGGCTCTAGACTGGCGCCGCCGTGGCAGATGCCAGCAGCAAGCATCGAGCTGCACGCCACCAGAGAAGTCGTTACGCGCCCGCGCTTGCTTGACGCTCGTCGCTGGCCTTATGCAGGAAACCTGTGATGATCGCTGACAACGCGCCCTTCTGGCGGCGCAAGACCCTCGAGCAACTCGATCCCCGGGAATGGGAGTCGCTCTGCGACGGCTGCGGCCTGTGCTGCCTGCAGAAGCTCGAGGACGAGGACGACAACAGCGTCTACTACACGCGCATTGCCTGCAAGCTGCTGGACCTCGACACCTGCCAGTGCAGCGACTACCCCAACCGTTTCGCCCAGGTGCCGGACTGCATCCAGCTCACCCCCGGCAAGGCCGACCAGTTCAAGTGGCTGCCGACCACCTGTGGTTATCGCCTGGTCAGCGAAGGCAAGGACCTGCCGACCTGGCATCATCTGGTTTGCGGTGATCGCAAACAAGTGCATGAGCAGCGTATTTCCCAGTCGGGGCGTATGCTCAGCGAGAACGACGTGGACGAAGACGACTGGGAAGACCACCTGATCTTTCGCGCCGGTTGAGCTGCCTGGGCCTGTCGCGTCTGGGAAAAAGGAGTTTCTGTATGCGTCGCCACCTCTTGTTGGTCCTGGGCCTGACGGCCTGCTTCCCCGTCTGGGCGCGCAAGGTCGACCTGGATTACCAGGTACGCCTGCTGCCCCAGAGCGGCCAGGCCGAGGTGCGCCTGGTCCTGGCCGATGGCAGCGCGGTGCGCAGCCTGGATTTCGACCTGGGCAAGGGCGGCGTCTACAGCGGCTTCCTGGCCGATGGCCAATGGCAGGTGCAGGCGCAACGGGGGATCTGGCACCCGGCCCCGGGCAAGGCCAGCCTCAGTTACCGCGTGCAACTGGACCAGAAGCCCCAGGGCGTTACCTATGAAAGCCGCATCACCCCGCGCTGGGCGCTGTTTCGCGGCGACCAGTTGGTGCCAGCGGCGCGCCTCGACCAGCAGGATGGCACCGAGCTGGTGGCGCGCCTGGCGTTCGAGCTGCCCGAGGGCTGGAAGAGCGTCGAGACTGCCTGGCCGCGTATCGGCAAGCACAAGTTTCGCGTCGACAATGTCTCGCGCCTGTTCGACCGCCCCACTGGCTGGATGCTGGCCGGCAACCTCGGCAGCCGCCGTGCCCGCCTGGGCGAGACGGAGGTGACCGTGGCCGCGCCGCAAGGGCAGGGCATGCGGCGCATGGACACCCTGACCCTGCTGACGTTCGTCTGGCCCCAGTTGCAAGCGGTGTTTCCGCGCAACCCGCCCAAGCTGCTGCTGGTTGGTGCGCGTGACGAGATGTGGCGCGGGGTCCTGGGTGGGCACAACTCCCTGTACGTGCACAGCAGCCGTCCGTTGATCGGCGAGAGCGGCACCAGCCCTTTGCTGCGCGAGCTGGTGCAGTTGTTCGCCCAGGTCAATGACCGGGATGGCAGCGACTGGCTGGGCGAAAGCCTGGCCGACTACTACGCCACCGAGCTGTTGCGTCGTGCCGGCGGCATGGGCGACGACCGCTACCAGGCCCTGCAGGCGCGCCTGCACCAGCAGGGCGCCAAGGTCACCCGCCTGCGTGGCGACAAGGCCGACGCCGCCCAGGTGGCCCGCGGCGTGCTGTTGCTCCAGGCGCTGGACCGCGAGATCCGCCTGCATACCCATGACAAGCGCTCGCTGGATGACGTCACCCAGGCGCTGATGCGGTTGTCCAGCGTCAGCAACGAGGAGTTCGTGCAGATCAGCGAGAGCGTGCTCGGGCGGCGCTCCGAGGTGTTGCAGAGCAAGCTGTTGCGCTAGCGCGCGAAAAGGCTGGCCCCAACATCACCGGTGCATGGCAAGGGCTACGCCCTCGTTCGCGGGCAAGCCCGCTCCCACAGGGGCCGCGTAAAGCCACTATCAGTTCTCTGCGTGACAGCGCAGCCCAAAGGCTGGGTAATCTCCCACAGGGGGCCCGTAGCTCTTTCGGTCTCTGTTCTCTGCGCGACAGCGTAGCCCGAAGGGCTGGGTGATCTCCCAGAATCACGCCGTGCTTGAAGTCAGCGCTGGGGCGGGCTTGCCCGCGAATGGGGCTGGCCAGGCAAAACAGCGCTCAAGGCTTCGCCACCGTCTGCGCCGCCGTCTCTGCCCGGGCCTCGATCGCCTTCAGCTCTGCCGCACTGCGCTCGATGTCGTCGCGCAGGCGGTGATATTCCGCCCGCTGCCGCTGCCACCAGGCCTTGGTCGAGCAGTGCCCGCTGATGCCCCGGGCCAGGGCCATGCCACCCACTGCGACCTGCAACAAGCCAAGCAGGCCGCCATGACGCAGCCCCTTGCTGATCATCAGGGCACCGCCGGCCAGGGAGCTGGCGCGTTCCCAACCATGGACATTGTGGTCGCGCGACAGGCTTGGCGAATGGATATCGAGCATGGAAAGGCCTCCTCCAAGGGTTGGTATGCAGCTGACCCTGGTGAAAATCCCCCGTTCCTTCCATGTGCCGGACGGGCCTTGGGGTGTACGAAAAATGATCGATCTCAGGGCGATTCGTCATGTCTGGATGACTTTCCTGTCGTATCTGGGCATGCATCTCGCGACAGCCTCTGGGCCGCTGTGCTCAAATAGCCAGATGCTACTGAAGCCCTTGTTTCATGCGGGTTCCAGGGCATAAGCCGTTCATCGAAAAAGCTGTAGACATATTGTCTAACGCCCCCCTATATTCGTTATACAAACTGTAGACACAGAGCCATGACAACAAAGAAGGCCACCATGAAAGCCACCGCCAACCTCCAACCGATCAGTGCCGAAGCGCCCCAGGACCGCAAGGTCGTCCTGGCCGACGCCTTGCGGCGGCGGATCCTCAGCATGGAGCTCGCGCCCGGGGCGGTGGTGGACGAACTGGCCTTGTGCGACGAATTCGGCCTGTCGCGTCCGCCGGTGCGTGAACTGCTGCGCCAGATCGCCGCCGAGGGCTACATCGAGCTGGAAGCCAACCGCGCACCACGGGTGGCGGCGATGAACCACGAGTCGCTGCACAGCTTCTTCCTCGCCGCACCGCTGATCTACGTGGCCACCACCCAGCTGGCCGCGCTCCATGCGAGCGCGGCCGAGGTCGAGGTACTCAAGGGCATCCAGGCGCTGTTCCGCAAGGCCATCGAGGAGCGGGACGTGGAAAACCGCGTGCTCTACAACGATGCCTTCCACCTGGAGATCGGCAAGATGGCGCACAACGACTACCTGCTGCCGAGCCTGCGTCGGATCCTCATCGACCATACGCGCCTGGGCAAGATCTTCTACCGCCACCCCACCACTGACGACATGCAACGCGACCTGGAGCTGGCCTGCGACCAGCACGACCAGGTCATCGAGGCGATCGAGCGGCGGGACACGGAGACCGCCGGGCGGGTGATTCGCGCACACATGGAGCTGTCGCGCCGGCGCATGGCCGAATACGCCGCGCCACAGGGGATGGACGTGCCCTTGGCGCTGTGAGGTCCAGTCACCGCCATGGCGGTGATCGCAAGTCAACAACAATACCCAGGTTCATGAGATGACAAGAATAACTTCGTTGCCTGCCGATGATGCCTCCTGTGGCTGGTACCACCTGAGCAAGCCCCGGCAGCCCCGTCCGGCCCACAGTGGCAACAGCAAGGCCCGTTGGGTCGTGGTCGGCGCCGGCTTCACCGGCCTGGCCGCGGCGCGCCAGCTGGCAACGAACTTCCCCGATGACCAGGTCGTGCTGATCGAGGCCCAGGAAGTGGGCTTCGGCACCTCCGGGCGCAACGCCGGTTTCGCCATCGACTTGCCCCATGACATCGGCGCCGAGGACTACATCGGCGACATCGACATCGCCAAGACCGTCCTCAAGCTGAACCTGGGGGGCCAGTCGTTTCTCAAGGAACTGGTCGAACGCTACGACATCGATTGCCAGTTCACCCACTGCGGCAAGTACCAGGCCGCCGTCGAGGACCGTGGCATCGCCGTGCTGGACGCCTACCGCCGTGGCCTGGACAAGCTGGGCCAGCCCTACGAGATGATCGACGGCCGCGACCTGCCCGAGCACATCGGCACGCATTTCTACCGCAAGGGCCTGTTCACTCCCGGCACCGCGCTGATCCAGCCGTCCGCCTTGGTCAAGGGCCTGGCCGACAGCCTGCCGGCCAACGTCTCGCTCTACGAGCACACGCCGATCACCGACGTGGAGTACGGCGACAAGGTGGTGCTGCGCCACGCCAACGGCTCGATCACTGCCGACAACCTGGTGCTGACCACCAATGCCTTCGGCATGAGCTTTGGCTTTCTCAAGGGCCGCATGCTGCCGGTGTTCACCTATGGCAGCCTGACCCGCCCGCTGACCGAACAAGAGCAGGCACGCCTGGGTGGCAAGCCATACTGGGGCGTGATTCCGGCGGATCCGTTCGGCACCACCTTGCGCCGCACGCCCGACAACCGCCTGCTGATCCGCAACAGCTTCAGCTACAACCCGGACGGGCGTGCCAACCGCAAGTACCTGGAGCGCTTCGTCCACCGCCACCGTGCTTCGTTCGAACGGCGCTTCCCGATGTTGCCCGGGGTGGACTTCGAATACACCTGGGGCGGTGCCCTGGCCCTGTCGCGCAATCACATGGGCTTCTTCGGCAAGTTGGCGCCGAATGTATACGGCGCATTGTGCTGCAACGGCCTGGGCGTGACGCGCGGCACCGTCACCGGGAAACTGCTGGCCGACTGGCTGGCGGGCGAGCGAAACGAGTTGATCGATTTTCTCCTGAACGCCCCTGGGCCTTGTGCGAATCCACCGCAGCCCTTGGTTTCCCTGGGCCTGAACCTGAACCTGATGTGGGGGCAGTACCGCGCCGGAAAAGAAAGCTGATGGCTCGCTAGGTTAACGAATCGCGTGTAATCCGCCGGGCGCAGTGTGCCCGGCACGGGCGCCCCTTGCCCGAAATCCACGGTCGAGATGTGCAGTTCGATCAAACGGGACTGAATGCTGTTTTCGGTTTCGCGGATTCGCTCGTCCTGAACAAAGCGCAATACAGAAGTAACAGGAACAATAATGACAAGTCCGAATATTTCCGTTGAAGATGTACCGATCAACCGTTTTCACCAGTTGCTGACCCTGCGGTCCGGCGGCGGCTCGTTCGTCGATGGCTACGTGCTGAGCATCATCGGCGTGGCCATGGTGCAGATGTCCGCTGGCCTGGGCCTTTCCAGCTTCTGGCAGGGCATGATCGCCGCTTCGGCGCTGATCGGCATCTTCTTCGGCGGCTTCCTCGGTGGTTGGCTGACCGATCGCTTCGGGCGCAAGCGCGTGTTCTTCGTTGGCCCGACCTTGTTCATCCTGGCTTCGCTCAGCCAGTTCTGGGTGGAATCGGCCGTGGCGCTGTTCCTGCTGCGTTTTGCCATCGGCATCGCCGTGGGCATCGAATACCCGGTGGCCACCTCGCTGCTGGTGGAGTTCCTGCCGAAGAAGAACCGTGGCCCGCGCCTGGCCACCCTGACCATCCTCTGGTTCGCCGGTGCTGCCTTCGCCTACATCCTCGGCGACGTCATCCTGCGCCAGGGGGGCGACGAGGCCTGGCGCCTGGTGCTGGCCAGCCCGGCGCTGATCGGCGCGCTGTTGCTGCTGGTGCGCATCGGCACCCCGGAGTCGCCGCGCTGGCTATTGAGCAAGGGGCGCGCCGACGAGGCCGAGGCGGTGATCCGGCAGGTCTATGGCAACGGTTTCTCCCTGCGCAACCTGCCGGAAGAGCCTGAGCAGAAGAAGCTCTCGTTCCTCAGCCTGCTGCACTCGGGGTATGGCAAGCGCATGCTGTTCGTCACCATGTTCTGGACCTGCTCGGTGATCCCGGTGTTCGCCGTGTATGCCTTCGCACCGAAGGTGCTCGCAGCGCTCAACCTCAAGGGCGACTGGGCCTCGGTCGGCTCGGTGGCCATCACCTTGCTGTTCGTCGTCGGCTGCATCATCGCCACGCGCCTGATCAACACCCTGGGGCGGCGCAGCATGCTGATCCACAGCTTTTGCTGGTCGGGCCTCGCACTGCTGGGGCTGGGCGTCTTCCACGCCGGTTCCGAGATGGTGATCCTCGGCCTGTTCGGCGCCTACGCCCTGTTCATCGGCGGCGCCCAGGTGCTGCAACTGGTGTACCCGAACGAGCTGTTCCCCACCGAGATCCGTGCCGGCGCCGTGGGCGTGGGCACCTCGATGTCGCGGATCGGCGCGGCGGTCGGCACCTGGTTGGTGCCCATGGCCCTGGACAGCTACGGCATCGCGTTCACCATGTACGCCGCCGCCATCGTCACCTTGGTTGGCCTGGTCTTCTCCTGGGCCCTGGCTCCCGAGACCCGCTCGCTGAACCTGCAGCAGGCCGCTTCCCTGAACTGATGCGCAAGATGTCGCACCGGTTCGCCGGGGCGACCTGAACAATACCGATCGTTGCACTGGAGGACTCACTGTGAAATTCGAAGGCATCTACACCCCGGCAATCACGCCCCTGGCCGCGGATGGCTCCATCGACAAGGCCGCGTTCGCCGAGGTCCTGGAGTACCTGGTCGCCGCCAAGGTCCATGGCGTCATCATCGGCGGCTCTACCGGCGAGTACTACGCCCACACCGCCCAGGAGCGCTTCGACCTGGCGGCCCAGGCCAAGGACGTGCTCAACGGCCGCCTGCCGCTGATCGTCGGGACCGGCGCGATCCGGACCGAGGATTCCGTGGCCTTCGCCAAGCACGCCAAGGAAATCAAGGCCGACGCCCTGCTGGTCGGTACGCCGCCCTACGCTTTGCCGACCCAGCAGGAAATCGCCCTGCACGTGAAGGCCGTGGACGCCGCTGCCGACCTGCCGATCATGCTCTACAACTACCCGGGCCGCATGGGCATGAGCATGGGCGAGGCGTTCTTCGACGCGGTCGCCGACGTGAAGAACATCGTCGCCATCAAGGAAAGCTCCGGCGACATGAACCAACTGCACCGCCTGGCCACCCAGCGCTCGAGCATCTCGCTGTCCTGCGGCTGGGACGACCAAGCCCTGGAGTTCTTCGCCTGGGGCGCCAAGAGCTGGGTCTGCGCCGGCTCCAACTTCATCCCGCGCGAGCACGTGGCCCTGTACGAGGCCTGCGTGCTGGAGAAGGACTTCGACAAGGGCCGCCGCATCATGGCCGCCATGATGCCGCTGATGGACGTCCTGGAAGGGGGCAAGTTCGTCCAGTCGATCAAGTATGGCTGCGAGCTCAATGGCCTGGCCACCGGCGGCGTGCGGGCCCCGCTGCATGGCCTGGATGGCGAAGAGAAAGAGGCCCTCAAGGGCGTCGTGGCCGAACTCAAGCGTACTGTCGCGCAAATCACCGGAGGTGCCTGAAATGGCTGAATTGCTGAGCAAGGAACAGTACGCGGCCATCGCCGCCGAACTGCAACCACGAACCCAGGCGTTCATCGATGGCGAGTTCCGCGATGCGCTCTCGGGCCGGACCTTCGTCACCACCAACCCGGCCACCGGCCAGCCGTTGGCCGAAGTCGCCGCCTGCGACGTGCAGGACGTCGACCTTGCCGTCGCTGCTGCCAAGCGCGCGTTCGAAGACGGCCGCTGGGCCAAGCTGCAACCTGGCGAGCGCAAGCATGTGCTGCTCAAGTTCGCCCAACTGCTGGAAGACAACGCCCACGAGCTGGCCGTGCTGGAAGCGCTGGACAGCGGCAAGCCGGTCAGCGAATGCCAGAACGTCGATGTGCCGGAAACCATCCACACCCTCCGTTGGCACGCCGAGCTGATCGACAAGATCTACGACAACACCGCCCCGACCGGCAATGCCGCCGTGACCATGGTGGTGCGCGAGGCCATCGGCGTGGTCGGCCTGGTGCTGCCGTGGAACTTCCCGCTGCTGATGCTGGCCTGGAAGATCGCCCCGTCGCTGGCCGCCGGTTGCTCCATCGTGGTCAAGCCGGCCAAGGAAACCACCCTCAGCGCCCTGCGCGTGGTCGAGCTGGCCCATGAGGCGGGCATTCCACCGGGCGTGTTCAACATCACCCCGGGCGGTGGCCGCGAGGCGGGCGAGGCGATCGGTCGCCACATGGACATCGCCATGGTCAGCTTCACCGGCTCGACCGATACCGGCCGCCTGTTCCTCAAGTACGCCGCCGAGTCCAACCTCAAGCGCGTGGTGCTGGAGCTTGGGGGCAAGAACCCGGCCGTGGTCATGAACGACTGCGAGGACCTGGACGAAGTGGCCCAGTTCGTCACCGCCGGTGCGTTCTGGAACATGGGCGAGAACTGCTCGGCGTCCTCGCGCCTGATCGTCCATGAGGACGTCAAGGACGAACTGCTGAAGTTGGTGGCCAAGCACCTGGGCGACTGGAAGCTGGGCGACCCGTTGGACCCGGAGAATCGCTTGGGCGCGATGGTCAGCAAGTCGCACTTCGAGAAGGTCAAGTCCTACCTGGAGTATGCCGTCGAGCAGAAACTCTCGGTGGTGCAGGGTGGCCAGACCGAGTCGGGCGTGTTCGTGCAGCCGACCATCGTCGATGGCGTGGCCCGCGACAGCAAGCTGTTCATCGAGGAGATCTTCGGCCCGGTGCTGAGCGTGACCACCTTCTCGACCATTGACCAGGCCATCGAACTGGCCAACGACACCGTCTATGGCCTGGCCGCCTCGGCCTATACCGGCAGCCTGCGCAATGCCTTGCGCCTGTCGCGGGAGATCCGCGCCGGCGTGGTGACGGTCAACTGCTTCGGCGAGGGCGATGCCTCGACGCCGTTCGGTGGCTACAAGGAGTCTGGCTTCGGTGGGCGTGACAAGTCCATCTGGGCCCATGACCAGTACACGGAGCTCAAGACCATCTGGATCAACGCTTCGTGATCCGAGCAGTACCGGTGCTGTTCTGACGGCGTTCGGCACCGATCCCGGCACTGCCTGTCATGCAGGCAGTGCTGGCCTATTCGCGGCGGCGCCCCGCGCTCACCTCATTTCTTGAGCAGCTGCGCCAACCCGGCGAACGGGTTGTGGGTCGCCTTGTCGATCTTCGGCGTGCTCAGCGAGCCTTCGCTGAAGTACTGCTGGTCGGTGTAGCGGGCATGCTCGTTGTCATGGCAATACAGGCACAGCAGTTCCCAGTTCGAACCGTCCTGGGGGTTGTTGTCGTGGTTGTGGTCACGATGGTGCACGGTCAGCTCCGACAGGCGCTTGCCGGAAAACTCCCGGGCGCAGCGGCCGCAAACGTGCGGGTACATCTTCAGCGCCTTGTCGCGATAGCCCATTTCCTTGTCGCGCTTGGCATCGGCGAGGATGCGGTCGAGGCGGGCGGTGGCGGCGGACGTGGAGGCCGAACTCATGGGGTATTACCTTTCTTGTAATCAGGCGGATGACGGTTATGCCTGCGAGTCTAGCGCGGCTGGCGGGGTGTCGGACAGGCAAAACGATCATATTCGGCTTAGCCTGTAGGAAGATTTCTTGCAGGAGGTTGCTGATGTTCCATGCGATCCTCGCCGTACTGATCCTCGCCAGCGCGCCCGTGGCCGATGCCGCCAGCCTGCAGCCACGGATCGTCACGCCCGTGCCGGGTGCCCCGGGCACCCCGACGCCGACACCCTATCCGCAGATCACGCCCAGCACCCCGCCCAAGACGGGCGACCACCAGCCCGGTGCGCCCTTGCTGCCACCGATGCCCGTGCCCGGCCCACCCAAGGATCAACCCTTGCCGGGCCTGCGGCAGGACCCGCCGAGGCCCCCCGTGACTACGCCACGCCCAGTTCGTTGAGGACGAACGCATACTCCAGCGCCACGTCGCGCAGGCCCTGATAGCGCCCGCTCATGCCGCCGTGCCCGGCGCCCATCTCGGTCTTGAGCAGCAACAGGTTGTCGTCGGTCTTGCAGGTGCGCAGGCGCGCCACCCACTTGGCCGCCTCCCAGTACTGCACGCGGCTGTCGTTGTAGCCGGCGACCACCAGCATGGCCGGGTAGGCCTGGGCCTTGACGTTCTCGTAGGGGGCGTAGGCCTTGATACGCGCGTACACCTGCGGATCCTCGGGGTTGCCCCATTCGTCGTACTCGGTGACGGTCAGCGGCAGCTCTGGGTCGAGCATGGTATTGAGCACGTCGACGAACGGTACCTCGGCGATGGCGCAGCGGAACAGCTCGGGGCGCTGGTTGAGCACCGCGCCCATCAGCAGGCCGCCGGCGCTGCCGCCGCTGATGACCAGGCGCTCGCGGCTGGTCACGCCCTCGGCGACCAGGTGTTCGGCGCAGGCGATGAAGTCGTCGAAGCTGTTCTGCTTGTGTGCTTGCTTGCCGGCCCGGTACCAGGCCTCGCCCAGCTCGCCACCGCCGCGCACATGGGCGATGGCGAAGGCCACGCCACGTTCCAGCAGGCTCAGGCGAGCGTGGGAGAACCAAGGGTCGAGGCTTTCGCCATAGGCGCCGTAGCCGTAGAGGTAGAGCGGTACGCAGCGGCCCTGGTCCTGGCGGCGGCGCACCAGGCTGATCGGTACGCGAGTGCCGTCTCCGGCGACGGCCCAGAGGCGCTCGCTGACATAGGCGTCGGGGTCGAAGGCGCCGAGCACCGGGGTTTGCTTGAGCACGGCCTGCTCACCGCTGGCCAGTACCAGCTGGCGCACCTGGGCCGGGCGGTTGAGCGCCTCGTAGCGCAGGCGAATGCGCGTGCTGGTGAATTCCAGGCTGTCCTGCACGTAGAGGCTGTAGGCCGCATCCGGCAGCTCGACGCGGTAGGGCGCAAGGCCCTGGGGGCGGACCTCGATGATCGGCAGGCCGCCTTCGCGCAGGCTCAGGGTCAGGGCGCCGGCATTCAGGCTCAGGCCTTCGAGCATGACATCGTCGCGGTGCGGCACCAGCGCCTGCCACTGGTCGCGGCTGGGGACTTGCTCGGCCGGCGCGTGGAACAGGGCGAAGTTGATGCCGTCCTGGTTGCTGCGGATGAACCAGCGCCACTGACCGTCGAGCTGGCCGTGGTCGGGGAAGTACTCGTGGCCCTCGACCCGGGGCGCCAGGCAGGTGAAGGGCGCCAGCGGGGTTTCGGCATCCAGCACCCAGGCTTCGCTGGTGGTCTTGCTGTTGAGCGACAGGACCAACTGGCGTTCGGAGCTGGCCCGGTAGCAATGCAGGAAGAAGCGGCCGTCGGGCTCTTCGAACACCGTCGGTGCGCTGTCTTCGCCCAGGGTATGGCGACGCAGGCGCCAAGGGCGGTGGGTGTCGTCCAGTTCGGCGAAGAACAGCGTGCGGCTGTCGTTGGCCCAGGTCATGCTGCCGTCGCAGTCCTCGAAGGGCAGGGCGGTGACGCTGCCGCTGGCCAGGTCCTTGACGTACAGGGTGTAGACCTCGTCGCCGCTGGTGTCGAGGCTGTAGGCCAGCAGGCGATGGTCGGGGCTGACGTTGAACGTGCCGAGGGCCAGGAAGCCGCCAGCGGCCAGCGCGTTGGGGTCGAGCAGCAGTTGCTCGCGGCTTTCATCGACTGTGTTGGAGTCGTCCTCCGGGCGCGGGCAGCGGTAGTGGCGCGGGTATTCGTCGCCGGCGGTGGTGCGGGTGTAGTACAGGTATGGGCCCCAGGGCGAGGGCAGCGACAGGTCGGTTTCCAGGATGCGGCCTTTGATTTCCTCGAACAATTGCTCGCGCAAGGGCGCCTGGTCGGCCAGGCAGGCCTCCTGGTAGGCGTTCTCTTCGGCCAGGTAGGCCAGGACCTCGGGGGTGTCGCGGGCTTGCAGCCAGGCGTAGGGATCGGCGCCCGGGGCCTGGCGGGCGATGGGCGGCTGGAGCGTGCGGGTGGTGGCGGGCATGGAAAGTCTCTTGGCTGTGGGCTCGTGCTGGCGAGGTGGCCCCCTTGCGCGGGCCCGCCCCCACAGGGCCCGAGTCGATCACCGATGAGAGGGTTCGCAGGACCTTGTGGGAGCGGGCTTGCCCGCGAAGGGGCCGCTGCAGCAGCCCTCGGTTGGCGGTGGACGCGCCGGCATCCGGAAAAGTGTTTATCATAGGCATCTCTTTGCCTGGCTTGCACGAACACCATGACCGAGAACGACTACACCCTCGCCTGGGGCCTGTACGCTTTTGCCGCCCTGGGCTGCCTGCTGGTGGGCTTCAAACTCACCGGCTGGATGTGGCGCTGGCTGCGCGAACCGCTGCGGGTGGTCCTGGCGGTGCTGCTGCTGACCCCGACCATCGTCGACCCGGTCAAGGAAAGCTTCGCCCCGGCCATCGCCATCACCACCCTGGACCTGGCGTTCAAGGTCGGCAACAACGCCTGGCGCGCGGCGTCGGACCTGGCCATGTACGGCATGATCGCCTTCGCCGTCTACATCCTCTTCGTCCTGCTGCGCTGGCCGCTGGAAAAACGCGCCCGCGAACGCCGGGAGAAGGCCGAGGCCACCACCCGGCGCCAGGCCGAAGAGGACGATGAGGTGATGGCCGCAGCGCCAGTGGCCGCCGATCGCCGCGATCGCTACCGCGACGACCCGCCACCGGCCCCGGCCGGCCCTGGCCGTGTCGAGCCACGCCTGTAAGCGGAGAGCCACGAGCATGTGCGAACTGCTGGGCATGAGCGCCAACGTCCCCACCGACATCGTCTTCAGCTTCACCGGCCTGATGCAGCGCGGCGGACGGACCGGCCCGCACCGCGACGGCTGGGGCATCGGCTTCTACGAAGGGCGCGGCCTGCGCCTGTTCCAGGACCCGGCGGCGAGCAGCGAGTCGGAGGTGGCCAACCTGGTGCAGCGCTACCCGATCAAGAGCGAGGTGGTCATTGGCCACATCCGCCAGGCCAATGTCGGCAGGGTCTGCCTGGCCAATACCCATCCGTTCGTCCGCGAGCTGTGGGGGCGCAACTGGTGCTTCGCGCACAACGGCCAGCTCGGCGACTTCCGTGGCGAGACCACCTTCTACCGGCCGGTGGGCGACACCGACAGCGAGGCGGCCTTCTGCGACCTGCTCAACCGCGTGCGCGCGGCCTTCCCGGAGCCGGTGGCGGTGGAACAGCTGCTGCCGGTGCTGGTCGAAGCCTGTGCGGGGTACCGCGGCAAGGGCGTGTTCAACTGCCTGCTCAGCGATGGCGACTGGCTGTTCTGCTTCTGCTCGACCAAGCTGGTGCATATCACCCGACGCGCGCCGTTCGGCCCGGCGCGGCTGAAGGATGTCGACCTGAACGTCGACTTCCAGGCCGAAACCACCCCCAACGACGTGGTCACGGTGATCGCCACCGAGGCCTTGACCGAGAACGAGACCTGGCAGCGCTACGAGCCGGGTCAATGGGCCCTGTGGCGGCATGGCGAAAGCGTCGCCCAGGGGCAGAGCTAGGAAGCCCGTCCATGTTCAGAAGCTACCTGCGCTTGCTGCTGTTCACCTTCGGCCTGCTGGCCGGCATCCAGGTGCCGGGGCTGATCGAGGCCTACAGCCAGCGGGTCGAGGCGCACCTGTTCGAATCGCGCCAGGCCCTGTCGGGGTTCGAGGAGACCGCGCAGCGCTTTTTCAATGGCGACCTGCAGGCCCTGGTGCGGCACTACCGCAGTAGCGACGACCCGGTGTTCAACAGCGATGCCAACAGCATCGAGAGCCTGCTGCTGCGCAATCGCCTGCTGGAGCGCGAATGGCAGGCATTGCAAGGGCCGTGGGTGAGCCGTACCTGGCATGTGCTGGTGCAGCCCGACCCGCAGCTGCGCGAGGAGACGCTCAAGGGCTACAGCTACCAGATCCTGCTGGTGCCCGAGGCGATCGGCTGGGGGCTGGGGGCCGGGTTCGTCCTGGCGCTGGTGGTGGAGAGCCTGTTGCTGCTGGTTGGCTGGGCGATCCTCGGGGGGCGGCGCAAGGCGGTGAAGGAGAGCTGGCGCTAGGGGCTGGGCGCACCCTTGGTAATCCTGGGGCTGGACTGGAACGGGCACCCCACCGGGTTCAGACCAGCACGATCCGCTGCCCACCCACATCCCGCGCATACCGCTCCAGCACCTGCCTGCACAGCGCCACCACCTCGTCCACCAGTTCCACCCCAGTCTGCCAGGCCACCACCAGCTCCAGGCTCGGCGGTGGCTGCAAGCCTTCCAGCAACACCAACTCGCCCCGGGCCAGTTCGGCATCGACCAGCGCCGGGGGCAGGGCACCGATGCCGAAGCCGTCGCGCAGCAGGCGGGTGATGGCCGCCACCGAGTTCACGCAGTTCAGCCGTGGTGTCTCGGCACCCGCGGCCTGCAGCAGGCTGAGCACTTCCTGGTGCGGGCGTGAGTTCTTCGAGAAGGTGACGATGCGCTCCCGGGCCAGCTCGGCCAACGAGGCGTAGTCGCGATGATGGAGGGAGCCTGCGGCGACGATCCAGCCCATGGGGTAGCGGGCCAGGTCGGTGCTGCGGATCGACTCCTGGCGCAGCAGGTCGGTCTGCAGGATCACGTCGAGAAAGCCCTTCTGCAACTGCTCGCGCAGGTTCAGCGCGGTATCGGCCACCAGCTCGATTTCCACCTGCGGATAGCGTTCGCTGAGTTCGGCCACCAGGGCGCTCATCCAGGTGTGGATCACCGTGTCCATCACGCCGATGCGGATCCGCCCGACCTTGGCCCGGTCGCTGTCCAGCGAGCGCTTCATGGCCTTGGCGGTGTCGAGCATGCGCTCGGCATACTCCAGCACCTTGCTGCCCTCCGGGGTCAGGCTGACCCCGCGCGAGTCGCGCAGCAGCAGCTTCACGCCCAGGTCCGCCTCGAGAGCGGCGATGCGGCTGGACACCGAGGCCTGAGTGGTGAACAGCTTCTCGGCGGTGAGGCGAAAGCTCTTGAGCCGGGCGACCCAGACGAAGGTTTCGAGGAATCGGAGGTTCATGGTGTGCTCGCAGGGGTGATCAGGTTTTCTTATCCCAGACCGACGGATTTTATCGTTGGACGCTCACCCCACGGCCTCTGAACAATGGCGCCCAGGCCGCGACGGTACCCGTCGCTCGCAAAACAATACCAACAAGCCGAGGCAATCATGAACCCATCCGGCGTGCAGCAGGCATCTTCCCCGGTGTCGACCGGCCCCTTCGCCTGGTACCGCGACATCGACCGACAGCAACGGCGCACCTTCTGGAGCTGCAAGATCGGCTATGGCCTGGACGGCATGGACACCCAGATGCTGAGCTTCGTCATCCCCACCCTGATCGCCCTGTGGGGCATCACCACCGCCGAGGCCGGGCTGATCCACACCAGCACGTTGATCGCCTCGGCCCTGGGCGGCTGGATCGCCGGCATTCTCTCCGACCGCATCGGTCGGGTACGGACCCTGCAGTTGACGGTACTGTGGTTCGCCTTTTTCACCTTCCTCTGCGGCTTCGCCCAGAGCTACGAGCAATTGCTGGTCGCCCGCACCCTGATGGGCTTCGGCTTCGGTGGCGAATGGACCGCCGGCGCGGTGCTGATCGGCGAGGTGATCCGCGCCCAGGACCGTGGCAAGGCGGTGGGCATGGTGCAGTCCGGCTGGGCCATCGGCTGGGGGCTGACGGCGATCCTCTATGCGCTGCTGTTCTCCTTCCTGCCGCCCGAGCAGGCCTGGCGGGCGCTGTTCCTGCTGGGCATCGTGCCGGCGGTGTTCGTGATCTTCGTCCGCCGCCTAGTCAAGGACCCGGAGGTGTACCGGGCAGCCAAGGCCGTGGAAAAAGCCGAAGCGCCTTCGCACTTCTACGAGATCTTCGCCCCCGGCATGCTCTGGACCACCCTGCGCGCCTCCCTGCTGACCACCGGCGCCTTGGGCGGCTACTACGCCATCACCTCCTGGCTGCCGACCTTCCTCAAGAACGAGCGCGGCCTGAGCGTGCTGGGCACCGGCGGCTACCTGGCGATGGTGATCGTCGGTTCCTATGTCGGCTACGTGATCAGCGCCTACCTTACCGACCTGCTGGGCCGCAAGAAGAACTTCATCCTGTTCGCCGTGGGGTCGTTCATCATCGTCCTGCTCTATACCCAGATCCCGGTCAGCGATGGCGTCATGCTGTGGCTCGGGTTCCCCCTGGGCTTTTTCGCCTCGGGCATCTTCAGTGGCATGGGTGCCTTCCTCACCGAACTGTTCCCCACCCGCATCCGTGGCTCGGGGCAGGGTTTCTGTTACAACGTCGGCCGTGCCATCGCGGCGTTCTTCCCGCTGCTGATCGGCCTGCTCAGCCAGAAGGTGCCGCTGGGCCTGGGCATCGGCGGGTTCGCCGCGGTGTCCTATGGCGTGGTGATCCTCGCCGCGTTGAGCCTGCCGGAAACCCGCGGCAAAGAACTCCAGGCGCGGTAAGGTAGGCATATGAACATCGACAGGGGAGCCCGCCAGGTGAAACGCCTGCTACTCAATTGCGACATGGGTGAGAGTTTCGGCAGTTGGCGCATGGGCCTGGATGCCGAGGTCATGCCCTACATCGACTGCGCCAACATCGCCTGCGGCTACCACGCCGGCGACCCGGGCACCATGCGCCGCACCGTGGCGCTGGCCCTGGAGCACGGCGTGACCGTCGGTGCCCACCCGGCCTACCCGGACCTGGTCGGCTTCGGCCGCCGCTCCATGGCCTGCAGCACGGAGGAGATCCGTGACCTGTTGCACTACCAGATCGGTGCCCTGGATGGCATCTGCCGGGTGCTCGGTGGCCGCGTGGCCTACGTCAAGCCCCATGGCGCGCTGTACAACGACATGATGGCCGACCCGCTCAAGCTGCGCACCGTGCTGGAGGCCGTGGCCGCCTACGATGCCAGCCTGCCGCTGATGCTCATGGCGACCGCCGACGACAGTGCGGCCGGTGCCCTGGGCGAGAAAGTCGGTGTGCCCTTGTGGTTCGAGGCCTTCGCCGACCGTGCCTACACCGCCAGCGGCCACCTGGTTTCGCGGCGCCTACCCGGCGCGGTACACCACGACCCGGCATTGGTGGTCGAACAGGCCCTGCGCCTGGCCCGGGGCGAGGCGCTGGTGGCCGACGATGGCAGCGCCGTTCGGCTACACGCCAGTACCTTGTGCGTGCATGGCGACAACGACAGCTCGGTGGCTGCCGTGCGGCAGATCCGCCAGGCCCTCGACGCCCTGGAGCAGCCATGAACCCACGTATCGAGGTGGTGGCCGTCGACAGCCTGATGGTGCGCCTGTTCGACCTCATCGACGAGACCAACATGCCCTGGATCCTCGCCGCCAGCCAGCGCCTGCGCGCGGCGTTCGGCGCGCGCCTGGTCGAACTGGTGCCGTCCTACACCACGCTGATGGTGCAGTTCGACCTGGCGCCGGGCGCGGCGAGGGCACTGATCGACCAGGCGCTGGAAGGGCTGCGGCCCGATACGGGCAATGCCGGGCGCCGGCACGAGCTACCGGTGTGGTACGACGCCAGCGTCGGGCCCGAGCTGCCACTGCTGGCCGCGCGCAGCGGGCTGGGCGAGGCGGGGGTGATCCGTTTGCACAGCGAGCGCGAGTACCCGGTGTTCGCCCTGGGCTTCGCCCCCGGTTTCGCGTTCATGGGCCTGGTGGACGAACGCCTGGCCACGCCGCGCCTGGCTACCCCGCGCAAGCGCGTGGCAGCCGGTAGCGTCGGCATCGCCGAGCGGCAGACCGCCGCGTATCCGGCGGTATCGCCGGGCGGCTGGAACCTGATCGGGCGTACCCCGGTGCGTTTGTTCGACCGTGGGCGCGAGGGCTACAGCTTGCTGCAACCTGGCGACCGGGTGCGCTTCGTGGCGGTGGATCGCGCCGAGTTCGTCAGGCTGGGCGGTGACGATAGCCCGTTGGAGGCCCAGGCATGAGGCAGTTGAGGATCGAGGCCAGCACGGCGCTGTGCCAGTTGCAGGATGCTGGGCGGTTCGGCGTGCGCCACCTGGGCGTGACCCAGGGCGGGGCGCTGGACTGGGTGGCGATGAGCTGGGCCAACTGGCTGCTGGGCAATGCCCTCGGTGCACCGGTGGTGGAGGTGGCGCTCGGCGGCTTCAGCGTGGTGGCCGAGCAGGATTGCGTGCTGGCCCTGGCCGGGGCGGACCTGGAGGCGCGGGTCGATGATCGGCCATTGGCGCCGTGGCGCAGTTTCACCCTGGGCAAGGGCCAGCAACTGACCCTGAAACAGCCGCGCCAGGGCGTGCGTGCCTACCTGGCGGCTCCGGGCGGCTTCCAGGGCGAGGCGGTGCTGGGCAGTTGCGCGACGGTCGTGCGCGAGGCGTTGGGTGGGATTGATGGCCGGGGCGGGGCGTTGGTCAAGGGACAGATGCTGGTGTTCGGCGAGGCTTCGCCGGCGTTGCGCGAAGTGCCCGAGGCGTTGCGCCCGGCCCATGAGGCGAAGCCTGTTCTGGACCTGGTGATGGGCGCGCAGATCGGTGCGTTCAGTGGCACCAGCCTGTTCGAGGCATTCAACAGCGACTGGACCCTGGACAGCCGCGCGGACCGCATGGGCATCCGCTTGTTGGGGCCTCGACTGGTCTACCAGGGGGCGCCGATGATTTCCGAAGGGATACCGCTGGGAGCGGTGCAGGTGCCGCCGGATGGGCAGCCGATCGTGTTGCTCAATGACCGGCAGACGATTGGTGGTTATCCACGCTTGGGCGCGTTGACGCCGCTGGCGCTGGCGCAACTGGCGCAGTGCCTGCCGGGGGCGGTGGTGCGGTTCAGGGCGGTGGTGCAGGAGCAGGCCTGGCGGGAGCAGCAGGGGTATCTGGGGCGTTGGGGCTGAGGCTGGGGCCGCAAAGCAGCCCCAGCTTACTTGGACAGATAGCGCATCCCGTCTTCCAACCCTTGCAAGGTCAGCGGATACATCTTGTCCTCGACCAGCTCGCGCACCAGGTGCGTCGAAGCCGTGTAGTCCCACGTCTGTTTCGGGTACGGGTTGATCCAGATGATCTTGCGGAATTTCTCCATGAAGCGCTGCATCCACACGTACCCGGCTTCCTCGTTCCAGTGCTCGACGCTGCCGCCCGGCTGGGTGATCTCGTAGGGCGCCATGGCCGCGTCGCCGACGAACACCACCTTGTAGTCGTCGCCGTACTTGTGCAGCAGGTCGAAGGTCGAGAAGCGCTCGGAGGTGCGGCGCAGGTTGTTCTTCCACACCGACTCGTAGATGAAGTTGTGGAAGTAGTAGTACTCCAGGTGCTTGAACTCGGTCTTGCAGGCCGAGAACAGTTCCTCGCAGACCTTGACGTGGGCATCCATGGAGCCGCCGATGTCGAACAGCAGCAACAGCTTGACGGTGTTGCGCCGTTCCGGGCGCATCTGGATGTTCAGCAGGCCCGCATCGCGCGCGGTGTGGTCGATGGTGCCGTCGATGTCCAGCTCTTCGGCTGCGCCTTCACGGGCGAACTTGCGCAGGCGGCGCAGGGCCAGCTTGATGTTGCGCGTGCCCAGCTCGACCTGGTCGTCGAGGTTCTTGTACTCGCGCAGGTCCCACACCTTGACCGCCTTGCCCTGGCGCTTGCCGGCATCGCCCACGCGGATGCCCTCGGGGTTGTAGCCGCCACTGCCGAACGGGCTGGTACCGCCGGTGCCGATCCACTTGTTGCCGCCGGCGTGGCGTTCCTTCTGTTCCTCCAGGCGCTTCTTGAATGCCTCGATCAGCTTGTCCAGCCCGCCCAGGGACTGGATCTGCGCGCGCTCCTCGTCGCTCAGCGAACGTTCGAACTCCTTGCGCAGCCAGTCCTCGGGGATCAGCGCCTGCAGGTGCTGGTCGAGGTTCTCCAGGCCCTTGAAGTAGGCGGAAAAGGCCCGGTCGAACTTGTCGAAATGCCGTTCGTCCTTCACCAGGATGGCCCGGGCGAGGTAGTAGAACTCGTCCATGTCGGCGAACACCACGCGCTGCTGCAAGGCATTGAGCAGGTCGAGCAGTTCGCGCACCGACACCGGCACCTTGGCCGCGCGCATTTCGTTGAACAGGTTGAGCAGCATGGCCGGCTCCTGTCAGCGGTTGCCGCGCCGGCTCATGAAGGCCAGGCGTTCGAGCAACTGCACGTCCTGCTCGTTCTTCACCAAGGCGCCGGCCAGCGGCGGAATGGCCTTGGTCGGATCGCGCTCGCGCAGCACTGCCTCGCCGATGTTGTCGGCCATCAGCAGCTTGAGCCAGTCGACCAGCTCGGAGGTGGAGGGCTTTTTCTTCAGGCCCGGCACCTTGCGCACGTCGAAGAACACGTCGAGCGCTTCGCTGACCAGCGACTGCTTGATGTCGGGGAAGTGCACGTCGACGATGCGCTGCAGGGTGTCGCGGTCGGGGAAGGCGATGTAGTGGAAGAAGCAGCGGCGCAGGAAGGCATCGGGCAGCTCCTTCTCGTTGTTGGAAGTGATGATGATGATCGGGCGCTGCTTGGCCTTGATGGTCTCGTCGATCTCGTAGACGTAGAACTCCATCTTGTCGAGTTCCTGCAGCAGGTCGTTGGGGAACTCGATGTCGGCCTTGTCGATCTCGTCGATCAGCAGGATCACCCGCTCGTCGGCCTCGAAGGCTTCCCACAACTTGCCCTTCTTCAGGTAGTTGCGCACGTCGTGGACTTTGTCCACGCCCAACTGCGAGTCGCGCAGGCGGCTGACCGCGTCGTACTCGTAGAGGCCCTGGTGGGCCTTGGTGGTGGACTTGATGTGCCAGGTGATCAGGCGGGCGCCGAAGGCGGCGGCGAGCTGTTCGGCGAGCATGGTCTTGCCGGTGCCCGGCTCGCCCTTGACCAGCAGCGGGCGTTCGAGGGTGATGGCCGCGTTTACCGCCAGTTTCAGGTCGTCTGTGGCGACGTAGTCGCGGGTGCCTTCGAACTTCATGGATCTGTCCTCTGCGGGGTGTCTGTAGCGGCCCTATCGCCGGCAAGCCGGTACAGGCAACACATGTTCGTGATTTGCCACCGACTATAACGCGGGGCTGGGCAGCTGGAAACGCAGACCGGGTATTCAGTCGCTGAATGCCCCGTCACGCTCGCTCAGTCGGCATCCGGCGGCGGCTGCTCGTAGCGTGCGTTGAACGCCCGGATGAACCCATTGCGCAGGATCTGCAGGAATGCCTCGAAGGCGCTGATGTTTTGCTGGTGCACGCTGCCGCTAAGCTCCACGCGGGTGGCGAACTGGTTCTTCGGCTGGTTCTTGAGCACTGTCTCGCTGGCCCCGACCAGCGCTTCCCACACCGAGCGGAAGAAGCCCTTGTCCTTGTCCTGCACGTCCTGCTGCCAGTTGAACACGTCGACGTCACGCAGCAGCGGCTTGATGTAGCCGTCGAGCCGGCCGTTCTCGGCCTGGGCCTCGATCACCAGGTCGCCATGCCCGGCATTGAAGTCGAACTTGCCATAGGCACTGGCGAAATCGTTGAGGCGACGCAGTTCGATGCCGGTCGCGCGCAGGCGCAATTGGAAGTCGTCGAAATCACTGAACGGGTCGAAGATGGCGCGGCTTTCGACCTTGGCGTCGCCCAGCAGCACGGCGCTGGCGTCGAAGCTGGCGTCGCGCCGGCCTTTTTCGTCGCGCACGTTGGTCAGGTTACGGATGCTGACATCGAGCCGGGTCGCCTTGAGGTCGACTGGCGGCTTGGAGGTGAAGTTGCGAAAGGTCAGGGTGCCATCGTCGATGCGCACGTCGTTCAGGGTGATCGGCACGAGCTTTTCCAACTGCTGGCGCCAGTCGGTGCCCTGGCCGGTCTGGGAGTGTTGCTTGTCGCCGCCGTCGACGAAGTTCAGCACGGGGCGCACGAAGGTCACCTCGGCCACCACCGCCTGGTCGTACCACAGGGCGTGCCAGCTTACCGACAGGTCGATCAGGGGCGCATCGAGCAACGGTACTGGCACCTTGCCGGTGGTCTTGACGATCTCCAGGCCATTGATCTGGTAGGCGCCGCGCCACCAGGCCAGGTCCACGTCGACGATTCGGCCGTGGTAGTCGCCCATGTCGGCCAGCTTGTCGTTGAGGTAGTCGCGCACCAGGTAGGGCAGGGCCAGGTGCAGGGCCACCAACAGCACGAGCAGGCTGGCCAGGCCGACCAGTGGCCAGCGGTAGCGACCTTTCATCGGCAGGCTCTCCTTTGCGGGGTTGTCCGGTTGACCGTGGGGCGCTTCGCCGAGTTCGAACGGGCTTTACGCCCCCCATGGGCAGGCTTACCCTTGAGGCTTTCCCTGCTCCTTCATGTTCAAGGACCCCTGCCATGAGCCGTATCTACGCAGACAACGCCCATTCCATCGGCAATACGCCCCTGGTGCAGATCAACCGCATCGCCCCGCGCGGCGTGACCATCCTGGCCAAGATCGAAGGGCGCAACCCGGGCTATTCGGTCAAGTGCCGGATCGGCGCGAGCATGATCTGGGACGCCGAGAGCAGCGGCAAGCTCAAGGCCGGCATGACCATCGTCGAGCCGACCTCGGGCAATACCGGCATCGGCTTAGCGTTCGTCGCCGCGGCCCGTGGCTACAAGTTGATCCTGACCATGCCGGCCTCCATGAGCCTGGAGCGGCGCAAGGTGCTCAAGGCCCTGGGCGCCGAGCTGGTGCTGACCGATCCGGCCAAGGGTATGAAAGGGGCGATCGAGAAGGCCAACGAGATCGTCGCCGCCGACCCGGGCCTGTACTTCCTGCCGGGCCAGTTCGACAACCCGGCCAACCCGGCGATCCACGAGAAGACCACCGGGCCGGAGATCTGGAACGATACCGACGGCGCGGTGGACGTGCTGGTGGCCGGGGTGGGCACCGGCGGTACCATCACCGGTGTGTCGCGCTACATCAAGCACACCCAGGGCAAGTCGATCCTGTCGGTGGCGGTGGAGCCCGTGGCCTCGCCACTGATCAGCCAGACCCTGGCCGGCGAGGAGCTCAAGCCCAGCCCGCACAAGATCCAGGGTATCGGTGCCGGTTTCGTGCCGAAGAACCTGGACCTGTCGCTGGTCGACCAGGTCGAGACCGTCAGTGACGAGGCGTCCAAGGCCATGGCCCTGCGCCTGATGCAGGAGGAGGGCATCCTCTGCGGCATCTCCAGCGGCGCGGCGATGGCCGCGGCGGTGCGCCTGGCCGAGAAGCCGGAGATGCAGGGCAAGACCATCGTCGTGGTCCTGCCGGACTCCGGCGAGCGCTACCTGTCGAGCATGCTGTTCGCCGACCTGTTCACCGAGCAGGAGAATCAGCAATAAGCTCCAAGCTGCAAGTGGCTTGAAAGCCCCCGCCACTGATCCGGCGCAATGCCCGGCAGCCTCGTTTGTTGCAAAATGCTCAACACTGCGCTCCGGCCTCGGTTGTTTTTACCGGGGCCGGATGGGTTTATGATGTCCGGCTATCCGGGATGGCCAGATTTCCCCTGCAAGGAGTGTTGCATGACCTTTTCCTTTGTCGCCAAGGCAGGTGTCCTGCTGGTGTTCTTCGGCAGCGTCCTGTTCGTGCACCTGCGCGGCAAGGCGCGACTGCCCGTGCTGCGTCAGTTCGTCAACCATTCGGCGCTGTTCGCCCCCTACAACAGCCTGATGTACCTGTTTTCCGGCGTGCCCTCCAAGCCCTACCTGGACCGCCAGCGCTTCCCCGAGCTGGACGTGCTCAAGGACAACTGGGAAGTGATCCGCGCGGAGGCCATGCGCCTGTTCGACGAGGGCTACATCCGTGCCGCCGAGAAGGACAACGACGCCGGCTTCGGCTCGTTCTTCAAGAAAGGCTGGAAGCGCTTCTACCTGAAGTGGTACGACAAGCCGCTGCCCTCGGCCGAAGTCCTGTGCCCCAGGACCGTCGAGCTGGTCAGCCGCATCCCCAACGTCAAGGGCGCCATGTTCGCCCTGCTGCCCGGCGGCAGCCACCTGAACCCGCACCGCGACCCGTTCGCCGGCTCCCTGCGCTATCACCTGGGGCTGTCCACGCCGAACTCGGACAACTGCCGCATCTACGTCGACGGCCAGCCCTACGCCTGGCGCGACGGTGAGGACGTGATGTTCGACGAGACCTACGTGCACTGGGTCAAGAACGAGACCGACGTGACCCGCGTGATCCTGTTCTGCGATGTCGAGCGCCCGCTCAGCAGCCCGCTGATGACCCGCATCAACCGCAAGGTCAGCGCCTTCCTCGGCCGTGCCACCGCGCCGCAGAACACCGATGACGAGCGCGTGGGCGGGATCAACCAGGCGTACGCCTGGAGCAAGCGCTTCAGCAACAAGATCAGTGGCCGCGTGAAGCAGTTCAAGCGGGCCAACCCCAAGGCCTATCGCGTGCTGCGGCCGGTGTTGGCGGTGGTGGTGGCGTACCTGCTGTATCGCTGGTTGTTCTGAGGTCATCGTCATTTGGGGCCGCGAAGCGGTCCCAAGAATAACGAATCACCGCGATCCTGCTTGTCCGGCAATGATTCCATCGCTATAGTTGGATCCATTCACTTCTCCGAAGACCTGTTCATGCCAGCCATCCCTTCCACCACCGCCGTCGTCCTCGCGCCTGTCGCGGGCATGGTCGTGCGTGGCAGCCAGCAGCCGGTCATGATCAGTCACTACCCACCACCTGTCAGTGGCGTCGTAGGCGGCGTAGCTCCGCCTCCTCGCGCAGTGGTGCTGGGCTGAGCGGCTTCTGGCCGTCTGCCCGCGCACGCGCAACCTACTGAACACGGTCGGCTACTTCCCTCGCTAACGCGACAGCCCGCCGTTCGGCTCATTTGCCCGACTACAGGTGGCAATACATGTCTGTCTTTTCCAAAGCATCCGTGGCCTCGGCGGCCACCACCAGCCTGTTCGTCCTGCTGTGGAGCAGCGGGGCGATCGTCTCCAAGCTCGGCCTGGCCCAGGCCAGCCCCTTCGCCTTCCTCCTGCTGCGCGCAGCCCTGGCGCTCGCCGGCCTGCTGCTGATCGGCCCCTTGCTCGGGCTGCGTTGGCCGCGTGGTCGGGGCGCGATCCTGCGCGCCCTGGGCACCGGCTGCGTGCTGCTCGGCGCCTACCAGATCTTCTACCTGCTGGCGCTCGACACCCACGTCACCCCTGGCGTCATGGCCACGGTCATGGGCGTGCAACCGATCCTCACCGTGGTGCTGATGGAGCGCCAGCGTTCCTGGAGCCGGCTGTTCGGCCTGGGGCTGGGGCTCGCCGGGCTGGTGATGGTGGTCTACCAGGGCATCAACCTGGGCGGGGTATCCCTGGCCGGGATGCTGTTCGCTTTGCTGGCGCTGGCCTGCATGACCTTTGGCTCGATCCTGCAGAAGCGCATCACCGATAACCCGATGGGTACCCTGCCGCTGCAATACCTGGCCGGGTTCGCCCTGTGCGCAGTGTTCGCGCCGTTCCAGGCGCTGCACGTGCAATGGAGCACCAGCTTCGTCGGTGCGCTGTTGTGGATGGGGCTGGTGGTATCGCTGCTGGCGACCCTGCTGCTGTACCGGTTGATCGCGCGGGGCAACCTGGTCAACGTCACCAGCCTGTTCTACCTGGTGCCGGCGGTGACCGCGGTGATGGACTACCTGATCTTCGGCAACCGCCTGGCGCCGCTCAGCCTGCTGGGGATGGGGCTGATCGTGGTGGGCTTGCTGTTCGTGTTCCGCAAGCCGGCGCAGCGGCTTGGCGAGGTGGAGCAGGCGGGATAGGCCCCTTGGCGGGCAACTCGTCGAGCTAGCTCAAGGCCCTGTGGGAGCGGGCAAACCTGCTCCCACAGGGGCCGAGGCGATCACTGAGGGTGCGATTGGCGGCCTCAGAAGTAATAGCCAATGTTGATGTTGGTCCGGTAATACCAGTCGTTGCTGCCGATGGAGTCGGTACTGGTCCAGCCGGTGCCGTTCTCCGCGCCGCCGAAGGGGTTGGCGTTCCTGGCCCAGGTCAGGTCGACCCAGGCCATGATCGGCATGGCGAGGAACTGCGCACCGACGGTGATCATCTGCGAGTCGTCCCAGCCGCTCTTGTCCTTCATCATCCGGCTGTAGTCGGTATACACCTTGATTTTCTTCAACTGGCCCAACCCGGGGGTGAAGATGTCGTAGCCGACGTTGAGCGAGCCGAGGGTGGCCTTGGAGGCGATCAGGTAGGCCGGGGTCAGGCCGTTGCCGCCCATCAGCACCGCATCGTCGCTGACCCCCTCGGGGTTTTTCGGATCGTATTCGTAGCGGATGGCCTGGCCGGTCACGGTCCAGGGGCCGGCGTTGACGATCGCATGCACGCCGCCGGCCCAGTAGTCGCCATCGTCGTGGGTGGTGGCGTTGTAGAGTTCGGCGGCGGCCAGCGATGCGCCGATCTCGGTTTTCCAGCCCTCGCCAGTGAAGGTCCTGGCTACACGGGCATTGACCTGGTTACGTTTCTCGTTGTCCTGGCGTGAATGGATGAAGGGCACGGCATTGTCGTCGAGGTCGGCATAGCGGCCCACTTCCGGCGAGTAGCGGATGCCCGACGGCAGCATGCGTGGGAAGTAGCCCAGTTGCAGGTCCCAGTCGCTGTCCTTGTAGCTGTACTTCAGGCCCGTACCGGCACTGACGCCATAGCCCATGAAGAACGGAATGTGATAGCTCCAACCGAACTGTGGGTAGGGTTCCAGGCCGAACGGCTTGAACGGTGCGCCCAGTTGCAGGTTCGAACGGGCATCGAAGCGATAGCCGATGTAGCCACGGTCGATGGAGCGCTTGCCATCGTCCTGGAACCAGTAGCCGACATCGCTGAACAGGCGCTTGTGGCTGGCCTGGACATCCAGGCGGAAGGTGTCGAAGAGAAAGCGCCCGTTGTTCTCGGTGGTGTCCCAGTGTTCGTCCCGGTAGTTCACCCGCAGGGCGCCGCCGATATCCAACGAGCTCTCGCCGTCGTCGCTGCGCCAGGCGATGTGCGGGAACGGCTTTTTCACCGCAGGTGGTTGGTCTGGCGCCGCGGGGCCAGGCTCGGAGGCGAACGTGGCGCAACTGCCGATGATCAGGCCCAGGCTTATCACATACTTGTTCATATCGATGCCCCACAAGGTTGAGCAGTTTCCGCTGGCGACACCGATCCCTGCCTTGAATCAGGCATTCAATGGGAAGTTGGCGTGGCAGGCGGCGGACTGGAAGGGTTGGGTTTTTATTGTTTTATATATGACACGCTGTTTGAACTATGAATTCGGGAAAGAAATAGCAGAAACCGTGCCAGTGGGGTGGTGTGTTCTGTTTTCTGAAAAACCAATATAAATCAGTTATTTATATTTGGAACGTGCTGGTTCGTGCCGTATTTGGAACGCTTGGAAAGAACGTAACAAGGCGGTGCCGTTGTTGTGCATCCAAAGTGCACAATGAACGCTAATGGGGCACTTGGTGTTTTGCCGGCGAATAAATAGCAGGCTCTTCAAGTCATTGGATGGGCAAAAAAAGGCCGACACTTTCTGGTCGGCCGAATGATGCGCTTTGAGCTTATTCAAAGGCTGGCGTTTTCTTGAGACTCCGGCACCCCGATCGATTAAAGGTCGAGCACCAGCCGTCGGCTCTTGCAGCCGGACACGCACACCATCATCGAGGTGTTCGCAGCCCGTTCGGCCTTGGTCAGCACCCCGTCGCGATGGTCGATGTCACCTTCCAGCACCCGGGTCTCGCAGGAGCCGCAGACGCCTTCGCGGCAGCTGTACTCGACATCGCACCCCGCCTCGAGCAGCACATCGAGCAGGTTCAGCCCAGGTTCCACGGCGAGGGTCTTGCCAGACTTCTTCAGTTCGACGCTGTAGCTGTCCTGGGCATCTTCCGAGGGCGGCAGTTCGGCGGCGGTGAAGCGTTCGATGTGGGCATGCGGGTAGCCGAGGCTTTCGCAGGTGCTTTCGAAGGCGTCGAGCATCGGCGTCGGGCCGCAGCAGTAGAAATGCGTGTCGCTCGGCTGGCCGGCCAGGTAGCTGGCCAGGTTTGGCACGGCGTCCTTCTCGTCGTTGAAGTGGTAGACCACCTTGGCGTCGAGGCCGCTGAGTTCCTCCAGCAGCGCTGCTTCCTTGCGCGAGCGGGCGCAGTAGATCAGCTCGGCGGATTTCCCCAGGGCCAGCAACTGGCGGAACATGCAGTAGATCGGCGTGATGCCGATACCGCCGGCCACCAGCACGCTGTGGCTGGCCTGTGGATCGAGGGGGAAGTTGTTGCGTGGTGGCGAGATGTTCAACTGGGTGCCGACCCGCAGTTGCTCGTGGACGAACTTCGAGCCACCGCGGCTGTTGCGGTCGCGCAGGATGCCGACCACATAGCGGCCCTTGTCGCTCGGCGAGTTGAGCAGCGAGTAGCTGCGCACCAGGCCATTGGGCAGGTGCAGGTCGATGTGCGAGCCGGCTTCGAACGGTGGGAACACGGTATCGCCCCAGGGACGCAGTTCGACGCTGAGGATGCCTTCGGCTTCATGGCGCAGGGTGTGGACCAGCGCGGTGAGGGTAGGGGTGTTGGACATCGGTCACCTCGATGGCGCAGTGCGCAAGTCAATGTCGAGCCGGGCGCTGGCTTCGATTTCCACCAGCAGTTCTGGAAACACCAGGGCACTCACTTCGACGAGGGTGGAGGTGGGGTAGCAGGCGAACCCCTCGAAGAAGTCGCGGCGGGCACGGCCAACGGCGTCCTTGTCGGCGATCCGGGTGACGTACACCGTCAACCGGTACAGGTTGCCGACATGCCCGCCGGCGGCCTCCACCAGCGCCTTGGCCTTGCCCAGCACCTGCAGGGTCTGGGCGTAGGCATCCAGCGGCGCGCCGGCTTCGGCGGCCTGGCGCGTCGCCGGGTGGGCGGTCATGCCGGACATCACCAGCTCGTTGCCGATCAGCAGGGCGTTGGACCAGCTGGCCGTGGCCAGCTCGTCCAGGCCCGGGGCCTGGATTCGCTGTACGGCCTGGTTCATAGCTGTTTCGCTTCGATCAGGGCCAGTTGCTCCTTGGCCTTGCCCTTGAGATAGCGGCGCAGGCGCACCACGCCCAGGTCATGCTGGTAGAGGTTCTCGCGCTGGTTGGCGTCGGGCTCCATGAATTCCAGCAACACCCGGTCCTGCTCCAGCACCGCCCAGTGGCGGGCTTCCAGGCGGTTCTTGTAGAGGAAGCGCCAGGTGTCGCGCTGCCAGCCGGTCAGCGGCCGCGCGCGCCAGTGGAACACGGCGGACAGGGCGCGGCTGCTGGGGGTGTAGCTGCCGATGATGGTGAAGTTGCCGCCGGGGCCGCCGGTCTTGGGGTAGGGGATCTCCAGGCGCAGCCAGTGGCAGCCGTTGTCGAGGAATTCGGTCCAGTCGAAGTTGACCCCGCGCTGGCCTTCCTTTTCGAAGAAGAAGCCCTGCTCGGTGTCGCGGGTGACGAACTTGGCGGTGGCTTCGCCTTCGCTCATGGAGTGCGACATCTTGTGCAGGTAGGTCCCGTGCATCGGGTCCATGACGTTGTCCAGCACGTAGCGGTAGTCGCCCTTCCACTCGGTGTAGCAGAGGAAGCTGCTCCATTCGGGGGAGGTCAGTTGCTCGGGTAGCACCAGCTCTGGCGGTGTTTCCAGGTGTGGGTCGGTGGCGTTGAACAGGAAGATCGCCCCCGCTGCCTCGCGGGTATGGAACATCCGCGTCGGGCGGCTGCCTTCGAGCTTGCAGCCGGGGCTGCCAGGCACCTTGACGACGGTGCCGTCGCAGCGCACTTCGACGCCGTGATACGGGCATTGCAGGCGGTCGCCCAACACCGGCCCCTGGGACAGCGGCGCGCCACGGTGGGGGCAGTGGTCCTCGAGGGCATGGACACTGCCGTCGTTGTCGCGCCACAGGGCGATCTTGTAGCCCAAGCGGCGGATCGAGACGGGCTTTTCGCCCAGCAGTTCCGACGGCAGGACCGGGAACCAGAGATCTTTCAGGCCATTGGCCAGGTGTTGCTCAACAGGGTCGACGGTTACGTGCATGTTCATCTTGTTCTACCTCCGGTGGGTCATTCGCCCAGCCGAGCCATCAGGGTTTTATAGGCGTCCTCGGTCCACTCTCCGGTGGTCAGCGGGCAGGGCGGGCCGGCCAGGTTCAGGTGCGCCAGCAGCTCGCCCAGCTCGGTCACGCCACTGCCGTAGGCGCGCTCGATGGAATCGCCGAGCAGGTCTTCGAATGGGGTGTTGGGCCGTTTGCGGGCCTGATGGGGTTGCAGGTAACGCTCGGTATCGCTCATGTCATTGGCCTCCATTGCGGACCCGTTCGCGGATCGTTTCGCGGACCGGGACAAAGTCGTACGTCGGGTAGCATTCGGTGCGGAACACGCCCCAGGCGGCGCGTTCCAGTTCCACATTGACCTTGCTCAGCAGGCTCGGTGGCAGGCGCAGGGTGACGATCTGGCCCAGGCCCATGGCCACGGTCCAAGACACCACCTCCACGCCCTCGGGCGGAAAGCTGTCCCACCAGCCCACCTGCTTCATGTGGCCCTGGATCTGTTCCAGGTTCTTCGACTGGTCGTGCCGCAGCACCACCGTCAGCAGCATCGATTCGCTCATGGCTTGCCCTGCTCCTTGGCCTTGTCGGTGAGGAACTTGCCTTGCGGCGCCTCGACATGCTGCTGGCGCCGGGTATGACCATCGATGCCGCCGGCGATCGCCCATTCGGCGAACACCGTCGGCCCTGGCTCGAATTCCCGGGGTTGCCAGTCGCCGGTCAGTTGGTCCTCGTCGGCGTAGTACTCGACCAGCGCACCGGCCGGGTTCTTGAAGTACCAGAAGAACGCCGAGGACACCGGGTGGCGGCCTGGGCCGATCTCGGTGCTCCAGCCGCAGCGGGAGATGTGCATGCCGCCGCCGAACACCTCGTGCAGGTCGCGCACGGTGAAGGCCACATGGTTGAGCCCGGCGCGTGGCGCCGGCAACTGCAGCATGAACAGGTCGTGGTGGCCGCCTTCCTCGGCGGTGCGCAGGAAGGCGCCGCGATTGGGGTAGCGGTCCGAGGCCTGGAAGCCGAAGCGCTCGTGGTAGAAGGCCTCGCAGGCATTGACGTCCTTGACGAAGAACACCACGTGGCCGACTTCGATGGGCGTGGCACGCTCGTAGACCGGCGCGGGCTTGTTGATCCGGCCCTTGACCTGCCAAGTGTTGTGGCCGCTGCACTCGATGTCCAGCGGGCGTTTGCGGGTGACCTGCAGGCGGATCGCCAGGCCGTTGGGGTCGGTGCAGCCGATGCGGCCGTCGCCCTCGACGAAGCCCGGGTCATTGGCGATGCGCTGGCTGTACAGCGCCAGGTCTGCCTCGCTCTCCACGCCCCAGACCACCTCGCGCACGGTCGAGCCCGGCTCGATGGCCGGCGGCAGGCCGGGCTTGTCGAGGTGGGCGAGCACCACCCGGCAGCCGTTGAGGGTTTCGAAGATCACTTCGTCGGCTTGCTCGCTGACCTGGGTCAGGCCCCAGTCGGCGAAGAAGCGCACGCAGGTGTCCAGGTCTTCCACACCGTAGGTGACTTCGTCGATGCCCAGTACGCTCATGGCCTTGCCTCCACACCGGCCCAGGCCAGTGGTTGTTGGTTCATGCCCCAGTAGAGGCTTTTCTGTTCCATGTACTGCAGGATGCCGAGCCGGCCCTTTTCCCGGCCCAGGCCGCTGTCGCGCCAGCCGCCGAACGGGGTCGAGATGGAGAACTGCTTGTAGGTGTTGATCCACACCGTGCCGGCCTGCAGCTTGCGACCCAGGGCCCAGGCGCGCTTGTAGTCGCGGCTCCAGATCCCGGCGGCGAGGGCGTACAGGCTGTCGTTGGCCTGCTCGACCAGTTCGGCCTCGCTGTCGAAGGGCATGGCCACCAGCACCGGACCGAAGATTTCCTCCTGGCAGATCTGCTGGTGGTTACCCAGGCCTTCGAGGATGGTCGGTGGGTAGAAGTAGCCCTGGTCGAAGAGGCCGCCGCTGGGGCGTTCGCCACCCAGGCGCAGGCGGCCGCCTTCGGCCAGGCCGAGGGCGACGTAGCGCTCCACGGATTCACGGTGCGCGGCACTGATCAGCGGGCCCATCTGCGTACCTTCGTCGGCCGGGTCGCCCAGGCGCAGTTGCGCAGCGGCGGCGACCAGGCGCTGCATGAAGGGTTCGTACAGGGAACGGGCGACGAACAAGCGCGAGCCGGCGATGCAGGCTTCGCCGGAGGAGCTGAAGATGCCGTACAGCACACCAGCCACGGCGTGGTCCAGGTCGGCGTCGTCGAGGACGATGGTCGGTGACTTGCCGCCCAGCTCCAGGGACACCGGCATCATCTTGTCCGCGGCGATATGGGCGATGTGCTTGCCGGTGCGGGTACCGCCGGTGAACGATACACGCTTGACCAGCGGATGTCGGGTCAGCGCGTCGCCGAGCAGCGAGCCCTTGCCTGGCAGCACGCTGACCAGGCCCTTGGGCAGGCCGGCGTCCTCGCAGATGCGCGCCAGTTGCAGGGCCAGCAGCGGGGTGATCTCGGCCGGCTTGATCACCACGGCGTTGCCGGCGGCCAGGGCCGGGGCGACTTTCTGCGCTTCGCTGGCGATCGGCGAGTTCCACGGGGTGATCGCAGCGACCACGCCCATCGGTTCGTACACGCTCATGCTGACGAAGTCGCCGCGCGACGGGGTGATGGTTTCCTCCAGGGTTTCGCAGGCGGCGGCGAAGAACTGGAAGGTGCCGGCGGCGCTGGCCACCAAGGCACGGGTTTCATTGATCGGCTTGCCGTTGTCCTGGCGTTGCAGCTGGGCCAGTTCCTCGCTGCGCTGGCGGATCGCCTCGGCGATGCGGTAGAGCACGGCGGCGCGTTCGTGGGGCTTGCGCTGGGCCCAGCCACTGTTGAGAAAGGCCTGGTGGGCGCCTTGTACGGCGAGCTCGACATCCTCGAGGCTGGCGGCGTTGAGCCAGGCCACCGGCTCGCCGGTGGCCGGGTAGCAGGTGGCGTAGCGCTCGCCGCCGCCCAGGCGCCAGGTACCGGCGACGCAGATGGGTAAGGTCTGTTCCAGAGTCATTGGCAGTCCCCTAGATGGAAATGGCGTGGGCATGGTTGCCCAGGGCCCGGACCACGCTGTAGACGGTCAGGGCCGAGGTTTTCGGGTTGGCCTGCAGCGGCTTGCCGCGCAGGCTCATCTCGAAGCCGCCGAAGGCGCCACGGGCTTCGAAGTGATGGACGTTGTCCTCGCTGTGCGGGTCGGCGACCAGCGTCACCCGGGTACGGTCCAGGCCCAGGCCGGCCAGCGACAGGGTGGCGGCGACGTTGGCGTTCTTCGGGTACAGGCGCGCCGCTTCGCGGGCGCTGCCTTCGAAGATCACCGTGGCCTCGCGCAGGCTGTCCAGGTCGCAGACCTGCTCGGCCGGGGTGTTCTTCCAGGCCCGCGCCGGCTTGCGCCCGGTGTAGTCGACCGAGTCCAGGCCGCCGACCTTGGCCGCCGACAGGGCGTCGATGCCGCCGATGGCGCCGGGCAACAGCTCGATCCGCGTGTTGCCACGGGCCGCCGCCGCTTCCAGGCGTTCGACCAGGCCGACCTGCGACAGTGCGCCGACCGAGACGATCAGGCAGGCGATGCCGCGCTCCAGGGCCGGCAGCACGTGTTCCTCGATGGCCCGGTGCCCGGCGCACTCGACCAGCAGGTCGGGGCGGGCGTCAGCCGGCAAGGCGGTGAGCACTTCGGGCGGCTGGCGGAAGCTGCCCAGGCGCTGGCGTACCAGGTCTTCGGAACCGGCCGAGGCGATGACCGCATCGACGCACAGTTGCGGGTCCTGCTCCAGCAGTTCGAGCACGCCAACGCCGATGGCGCCGCAGCCGATCATGGTGATATGCAACATGGCAGGTTCCTCAGGCCGTGGCCTTCTGGGCCTTGGTTTCGCTGTTGGGCGGGCCGGCGAACTGGGTGGCGAAGCTGCCGACGCTGAGCATGTCCACTTCCAGCAGGAAGGGGCCGCTTTCGCCCAGGGCACCTTCGAGCACCGGGCCGAAGTCCTTCAGGTCGCGGACCAGGCCATGGCGCAGGCCGATGGACTCGGCGAGCTTGGCGTAGTCCGGGGTGTGCAGCTCGACATAGGCATGGCGGGCACCGTAGATGGCGTCCTGGATGTTGCGGATCACCCCGTAGCGTTGGTCGTTCATCAGCAGGATCACCACGTTGGCGTTTTCCTGCACCAGGGTCGCCAGTTCGCCCAGGTTGAGAATGAAGCCGCCGTCGCCGGCCAGGGCGAAGACCTTGCGCCCGGGCGCTGTTTCCGCCGCCGCCACCGCCGCGCCGATGCCCATCGCCAGCCCCTGGCCGATACCGCCGCCCAAGGCATGCACGCCGGCCAGCGGGTGGTAGAGGTTGAGCAGGCGGTTGCCCCAGATGCTGTTGGACAGGGTCACGTCGCGCACCCAGGAGAAGTTGCGCCCGGTCAGGCCCTGCAACTGTTCGACCATGGCCGAGTAGGGGCCGAGGTCGGCGACCAGTTGCGCCCGCGCCTGTTCGCGCACCGCCTTGAGCTCGGGCAGGAAGTTCGGGTCGATGCGCAGACGGCCTTGCAGGCGGTCGGCCAGGCCGTCGAGGGCCAGCGCCGAATCGCCGCAGATGAACAGGTCGCTGGGGTAGCTGCGGCCTTCGATGGCTGGGTTGGCGTCGATGCGCAGGGTGGTGCGCGGCAGCTTCAGGGCGTACTTGAAGGTCTCGTTGCTGCGCAGGCGTGAGCCGGCCACCACCAGGGCGTCGCAGGTCTGCATGAAGCCTTCGACCAGTTTGTTCTGCGAGAAGGCGCCCAGGCAGCGCTCGTCGTCTTCGTTGACCACGCCACGGCCCTGGGTCGAGGTGATCACGCCCACGCCCATGTCCAGCAGGCGCTTGACCTGTGGCCCGGCGTGGCGGGCGCCGCCGCCGAGCCAGAGCAGCGGGCGAGTGGCCCCGGCCAGGCGCTCGGCGACCAGGTCCAAGGCTTCGGCGGCGGGCACCGCCACCGGCACCGGCAGCGGCGACAGGTCGCTGGGCATGGGGATGAGGGTGGACTGGATGTCGATCGGGATTTCCACGCTGACCGGGCCGGTGGGCGCGGTCAGGGCGGTCTGCACCGCCAGCTTCAGGGTGCTCAGTGCGGTCTCCACGCTGCGCACGCGGAAGGCGGCCTTGGACACGGCCTTGAGCATGGTGAGCTGGTCGCGGGCCTCGTGGATGTAGGCCAGCTCCTGGTCCAGGTAGGGTGTCTCGATCTGCCCGGTGATGTGCAGCAGCGGGGTGCCGGCGGTCAGCGCCTCGACCATGGCCCCGGCAGCGTTGCCGGCGGCCGTGCCGGTGGAGGTCAGGCACACGCCCAGGCCGCCGGTGGTGCGGGCATAGGCATCGGCCATGTTGGTGGCGCCGGCCTCGCCGCGGGCCATGACGAAGCGGATGTTGCCGCGCACGGCGAAGGCATCGAGGATCGGCATGTTGTGGATCGAGATCACACCGAACGCGGCCTTGACCTCGCATTGCTCGAGAAAGGCGGTGATGACGGCGCCGACGGTGACAGTGTTTTCATTACGCATGGCGGGACAGGCCTCCGGATACATCGATATGGCTGCCAGTGGTGTAGGCCGACAGGGGCGAAGCCAGGAACAGGATGGCTTGGGCCGCCTCTTTGGGCAGGCCCAGGCGACCCAGGGGAATGTGTTTGCGTTGGGCCAGGCGGGCGGTCCATTGGGCCCAGTCCAGCTCGCGTTCTTCGCGGGCCTCGAAGCGTCGGCGCCATTGCCCCGACTCGACCAGGCCGATGAGGATGCCGTTGACACGGATATCGTGTTCGGCGAATTCGAAGGCCATCGAGCGCACCAGGTTCTTCAGCCCCGCACGGGCGGCGGAGGTGGCGACCATGTGCGGCTCCGGCTGGCTGGCCAGCAGCGAGTTGACGCAGACGATGGAGGCGCCGGCCTGGCCCTGCAGCTGGGTCATGAAGGCACGTACCGGATGGATCACCGAGAAGAACTTCAGGTGCAGCTCGTCGTTCCACGCCTCGTCGCTGGTGTCGGCGAAGGTCGAGACCCGGCCTTGCCCGGCGTTGTTGATCAGCACCTGGGCCGGGCCGAGCGCGGCCAGGCTGGCTGCGGCGAAGGCCTGCACCGAGGCGGGGTCGAGCACATCGCAGACCTGGGCCAGCAGGCGGGCTTCGGGGAAGCGTTCGCGCAGGCTGGCCTCGGTGCTGCGCAGGCGCTCGGCGTTGCGCCCGCAGAAGGCCACCCGGGCGCCAGCCTCGAGCAGCAGCTCGACGCAGGCAAGGCCGATGCCGGAAGAGCCGCCGGTGACGATGGCGGTGCGCTCATGCAGTTGGTAGAGGTTCATTTCAGTCCCTCATCAACGCGGTGACACGGCCTTGGCCGCTGTGGGGCGTGTAGTTGAGCAGCCTGGACAACTCGTCGGCGCTGCCACGGACCTGACCGAGCAGGTTGTCGAAGTTGATGTGGTTGACCTGCACGGTGGGGATGGTCACCCCCAGGGCGGCGACCACTCGGCCACTGGCGTCGCGCACGGGGGCGGCGACGGTGGAGATGGTCGACTCGAAGAAACCTTCGCCGCTGACATAGCCGCGCAGGCGATCGGTCTGCACCAGGTCGAACAGCTCCAGCACGGTTTTCGGGGTGCACGGCGAGTGCTGCTCCAGGTGTTCTTCCGGGTACAGCTCGCGCAGCTCGGCCAGACTCAGGTCGGCCAGGAGGATGCGCCCGAGCACCGTGGCATGGGCGGGCAGGCGGGTGCCGACGGTGACGGCGGTGGAGAACACCGAGGGCGGCGAAACCTTGGCCACGTAGACGATCGAGCGACCGTCGCGCACCACCAGGTTGCTCGGGTAGTTCAGGCGGTCGCACAGGTGGGCCAGCAGCGGCTGGCCCAGTTCGGTCAGCTCCAGCGACGCCAGGTATTCGAAGCCCAGGCGCAGCACCGACATGCCCAGGCGGTACTCGTTGCCGCTGCGGGTGACGAAGCCCATGGTCTCCAGGGTGGTCAGCAGGCGGAAGATGGTCGAGCGGGGCAGCGCCAGGCGCCGGGCCAGCTCCGGGGCGGTCAGGGTACGGTTCTGCCGGCTGAATTCGCACAGCAGCAGCAAGCCGCGCTCGAGGCCAGGGACGATGTACTTGTCCTGGTTGTCTTTCAACGAATCCGTATCGTTCATAGCACAGTACCTGTGGGGGAAGCGTCCAGTGCCAGGGCCAGGCGCCCGGTCACCGCATCGGGTTGTTCGATGGCGCAGGCATGGCCGGCACCGGCAATCAGGGTGAAGGGCGCGTCGAAGGCGTCGGCCACGGTCTGGCAGTCTTCGGGTCGGGTGATGCCGTCGGCGCTGCCGCAGTGCACTTCGCAGGGCACGGCCTGGCGGCTGTAGCGCAGCAGATGGTCGCCGCACAGCAGCTCGACCGCCTGGCGGTAGCCGTGCGCGTGCAGGCGCGCCATGTTCCACTGCACCCAGGCCAGGGCCGTGGCGCTGGCCGTCGCCGAGAGCATGTGTGCGCTGCGTGCCTGGGCCATGCGGGCGATGCCCAGGCGCTGCAGGTTGTCCAGCCGCTTGGCGCGTACCGCCCGGCCTTGCTCGGCCAGTTCAGGCGCGCCGTAGCCACGGGCCGGGCTGAGCAGCACCAGGCGGCTGACCCGGCCAGGCTGGGCTTGGGCGAAGGCCGCCGCGGTCAGTGCGCCCAGGGAGTGCCCGACCAGCACGCAACGCTCGATGTCCAGGGCGTCGAGCAACTGCTCCAGGCGTCGGGCGTAGTCGCAAGCCTTCGGTGCGGCCATCGGCAAGGGCGCGGACTGGCCATAGCCGGGGGCGTCCCAGGCGATGACCCGCGCCCGCTGGCCCAGCGCCAGGGCCACCTGCAGCCACGACGCGGCGCCCGAGCCGATGCCGTGCAGCAGCACGATGGCCGCGCCGCTGCCCGCCTCGCGCACGGCCTGCGGGCCGTCGTCCAGGCCCAGCACGCGTTCGGCGAAGCCGTGCTGCAGTTGCCGCAGCAACGGCGCGACGGGATTGTCGATGACCGGGTCCATGGCTCAGCCGCGCTTGATCGAGGCCAGCGGGTGGGCTGGCGGATAGGTCGGGGTCACGGGTTTCTTGGCACCGAGCATCACGCACATCAGGGCGTCTTCATCGCCGATGTTGATCTCCTCGCGGTAGACCCCTGGCGGTACCGAGATCAGGTCGCGGTCGGTGAGCACGGTCTCGAAGCGCTCGCCGTCCTTCTCGATGATCACCTTGAGCTTGCCGCGCAGCACGAAGAACACTTCCTCGACGTCGGTGTGCAGGTGGGGCGGGCCTTCATGGCCGGCCGGGATGACCATGGTGGAGAAGGTGAAGTGCTCGGAGGGGATGGTGTTCATGTCGCTGCTGACACCGGTGCCGCCGGTGCCCACGTAGCGCATCTGCGCACGGCGGAACTTGGGGTCGTAATCGGCCTGGAACTTCAGGGCATCCCAGTCGTAGCGGCGGGTCTCGTAGCGGGCGATGCGCGTCTGCATCCAGCCGGCCAGGTCGGTCCCGGCGGGTTGTTCCCAGGACTTGGGGGCGTCGTGTTGGGCTGAAAGGTCGGTCATGGTCTTCTCCTTGCTCAGGGCATGACGAACCCGCCGTTGACCGGCAGGGTTTGTCCAGTGATGAAGCGCGACAGGTCGGACAGGGCGAACAGCACGGCGCCACTGACGTCGTCGGGCAGTTGCGGGCGCTGGATGGCCCGTTGTTCGGTGTACAGGCGGTGACGGGCCTCGGGCACGTAGGCGGTGGCCTCGACCAGCACCAGGCCGGGGGCGATGGCATTGACGGTGATGTTGTCGTTGCCCAGCTCGCGGGCCAGGCTGCGGGTCATGGCGATGACTGCACCCTTGCTGGCGACGTAGGCCAGCAGGTTCGGCGCGCCCCACAGCGGGGTGTCGGAGGCCAGGTTGATCACCGCCCCGCGACCGCTGGCACGCAGGGCCGGCAGGCAGGCACGGGTCATCAGCCAGGTGCCGCGGACGTTGACCTGCATGACCTGGTCCCAGGTCTCGATGTCCAGCTCCTCGCAGCTCTTGCCGCCGGAATTGGTGATCGAGGCGTTGTTGACCAGGCCGTCGAGGCCACCCAGGCGCTTGACCGTGCGCTCGACGCAGGCGTCGATGGATGCGGGGCTGGCCAGGTCCAGGGTCACGCCGCTGACGTCCAGGCCCTGGGCCGACAGGTCGCAGGCGGCCTGTTGCACACGCCCGGCGAGCACATCGGCGATCACCACGCGGGCACCGGCCTGGGCGATGGCCTGGGCGAAGGCGTAGCCCAGGCCCCTGGCGCCACCGGTGACCAGCACCCGGCGGCCTGCGAGCAGGTTGTTGAAGGTACTCATCATTGGCTACTCAGCATGGCTTTGGGGAGGTAGTGCAGGACGCGCTTCTCGGCCCAGACCACCGCGCCGTAGGCGAGCACGCCGATCAGGGTGAGCATGACGATGGCGACGAACACCCCGGCGGTGTTGCCCTGGCCTTCGGCGTCCACCAGCAGGAAGCCCAGGCCCTGGTTGCCGCCGACCAGTTCGCCGACGGTCACCCCGATCACGGCCAGGGTCGAGGCGATGCGCAGCCCGGAGAACAGCGCGGCCATGGCCGAGGGGAACTCCACCAGGCGGAAGATCTGCCAGCGGCTGGCGTTCATGGTGCGCACCAGGTTGATCATGTCCGGGTCGACCGTGCGGATGGCCGAGAGCACGTTGATCATCACCGGGAAGAACACGATCAGGATGGCGATCAGGATCTTCGGGTAGATGGTGTAGCCCAGCCACATCACGAACAGCGGGGCGAAGGCCACCTTGGGGGCGATCTGCAGGGCCAGGATGTACGGCGAGAGCATGGCCTCGGCCGAGGGCGAGAGGCCCAGCGACACCCCGATCATCACGCCCAGCAGGGCGCCCAGGGCGAAGCCGACGATGATCTCGAAGGCGGTGATCAGGGTGTGCTGCAGCAGGTTGCCGGTCTGCCACATCAGCTGGCTTTCCTGGGCGACGCGGCTGAGCTGCGGCATGACGAACTCGGGCATGCCGAGCAGCCCCGGACCCCACTGCCAGACCACGAGGAAGAGGACCAGCAGGGCGACGCTGCCGAGCACGGAGGTGTTGAGGTTTCTCATCGGGCGATTACCTTGGTTGCGTTGGCCGTCACTTGGCCGCGGTATTGGTTTCGATGAACTGGTTGCTGTAGAGCTCGTCGAGCGCTGGCGCCTTGGTCACGATGCCTTCGCTGACATAGAACTTGCGCACCGTGTCCAGGCGTGCCGGGTCGATACGGCCGAGCACCGGCTGATCGGCGTAGACGTGCTGCACGTAGAGGCGCAGGGTCTTCTCCAGCGAGGCTTCCTTGCCGGCGTAGGCCGGTACGGCGCGGGCGAAGGTGGCGGCGGCGGCCTTCGGGTCCTGAATGATGTCGCGCATGCCCTGCAGGGTGGCCTGGACCACGCCACGGACCACGTCGGGGTGCTCGGCGATGGCGTCGTCGGAGGCGAGGATGGCCTGGGCCATGCTCTCGAAGATCTGCTCGCGGGGGATCAGTTCGAGCTTGACCCCGGCCTCCTCGGCGTTGACCACCCAGTCCGGCACGGCGGCCATGGCCTGGGACTTGTTCGCCGAGAACAGTTGCCAGACACCGGACGGGCCGGCGGCCTGGATGTCCACATCGTTCTTGCCCAGGCCGGCCTTGCGCAGCGAGGCGAGCAGGGCGTAGTAGGTGGTGTCGGAATAGGACATCACGGTCAGGGTCTTGCCTTTGAGCTGGCTCACCGAGCGGATGTGTTCGTCGGCGTTGGTGGCGATCATGGTGACCCCACCGCCCCCGAGCACGGCCACGGCGCGCACCGGGATGCCATTGGCGCGCACGATGATCGGGGTATCGCCGATGGCACCGCCGACCATGGCATTGCCGGCGCCGATCTGCTTGGCCACATCGACGCCGCCCTTGGCGGCGATGAAGGTGACGTCCAGCTCGCGGTCGCTGTAGTAGCCCTTTTCCTTGGCGATGATCCAGGGGGCGAAGGCCGGCGAGCTGGGCGGTGCCGGCAGCAGGTAGGTGACCTTGGTCGGCTCGGCGCTGGCCTGCAGGGCCAGGCCCAGGCCGAGGGCCAGCAGGGAGGTTGGTGCCAGGCGCTTGAAGAATGACGTGAACATGCGTACTCCTGAGTCGGTGGATGGGCCGTTGGGTGCGTTGCTCAATGCAGCTCGGTGTCTTCGCCGACTTTCAGCAGCTCCATCAGGCGCCCGGCCAGGGGGCCGATCTCGGGCAGCTTGCGGCGCTCCAGCGGGTTCTCGCGAAACGGCAGGTCGATTTCGATTTCTTCGATGATGGTGCCGGGGCGCGCGCTCATGACCAGCAGGCGGTCGGACAGGGCGATCGCCTCGACCAGGTCGTGGGTGATGAACAGCGCGGTCTTCTTCTCTTCGAACAGCATCCGTGCCAGGTCCTGCTGCAGGATCATCTTGGTCTGGGCGTCGAGGGCCGAGAACGGCTCGTCGAGGAACAGCACCTGCGGGTCGATGGCCAGGGTGCGGGCCAGGGCGGCGCGCTGGCGCATGCCACCCGACAGCTGGAACGGGTAGTGGTCGGCAAAGCCTTGAAGGTGGCAGCGTTTGAGCAGATCCTCGGCGATCGGCTGGCGCTTGGCGGCGGGCATGCCCTGGATCTCCAGGCCCAGTTCGACATTGCGGCGGATGCTGCGCCAGGGCATCAAGAGGTCTTTCTGCAGCATGAAGGCGACCTTGGACACCGGGCCGTTCACCACCTCGCCACCGACCCGCACCTCGCCCTCGCTGGGGCGGTACAGGCCCGAGCCCATGTTGAGGATGGTGCTCTTGCCGCAGCCGGATGGGCCGATGATCGACACCACTTCGCCACGGCGGATCTTGAAGTTCACGCCACGGATGGCGAAAGGCGCTTCGGGCTGGCCTTTGGCCTTGAAGCATTTGCCGACGTTGTGAAACTCGATTTCCGTCGGTGCCGGGGCGTCCTGGGGGGATGGGGTATCCCAGCGCTGGGCAATTGCGTACATCTCTTTCACAGCCATTGGGGAGCTCTCTGGTCTGTTTTATAGGTGGTACGCCGTTTAGTGCATGAACAATGCCAGGTAGCTGAATGCGCCTGTTTAATTGAAAAAGTGCTTGTTTATTAATGGCTTGAAGGGATTCGGCAAAAAACGCTGCGTTTTATATATGAAACGCGGTTTTCTATATGGCACGAAATTGCACAGCGGCAGGGCACGGCAAAATGAAGGTGCGAAGAAGAAGGGCGTTTCTGGTAACGGTGTAGGAAACAACGTTACGTAATTGTTTCAGGGGTGAAACCGGGGCGCTGCGGTGTGGCCTCTTTGGGGCTGCTTTGCAGCCCCGCTGCCAGCAGCCGACCTCAAGCCCGCGAGGGCCGCAGCACCAGCCACAACGCCAGGCCAATCAGTACGCCACCATACAGGTGCGCCATCGACAGCGGCTCGTCCAGCAGCCATGCCCCCCACAGCACGCCGAACACCGGGATCAGGAAGGTCACGGTACTGGCTTTGACCGGCCCGATCTCGCCCAGCAAGCGGAAGTACAAAATGTAGGCGAACGCCGTGCACAGCAGCCCCAGGCCCAGCAGCGACGACCACACCTCCCAGCCGCCCCAACTGGCCGGCGGCTGGCTCAGGGCGCTCCAGGCGAACAGCGGGGTCAGCAGCAGGGTGGCGCCGAGCATGCTGCCCAGGGCCGACAGGCGGCTGTCCAGGCCGCTGACCCAGCGCCTGGCCAGGTACCCGGCGAAGCCGTAGCAGGTGGTCGCTGCCAGGCAGGCCATGGCCCCTTGCAGCAAGGCCAGGTCCAGGGCGACCGGGCCGGCGCCGCTGAGGATGCCGACGCCGAACAGGCCGAGGAAGATGCCGCAGAGCTTGGCCAGGGTCATCGGCTCGCGGAAGAACAGCGTGCCGATCAGCACGCCCATCAGGGGCGTGGTGGCATTGAAGATCGCCGAGTAGCCGGCCGGCAGCACCTGGGCCGCCACCGAATAGAAGGTGGCGGGGATGCCCGAGTTGATCATGCCCAGCACCAGGCAGGCGCCGAGCTTACCGTCGAAGTGCCAGGGAAGGCGCGCGGCGGCGAGGATGGCCATCAGCCCCAGGCAGGCGATCGACACCCGGAAGAATGCGGTCGGCAACGTGCCGAGCTCCGGGGCGATGATGCGCATGAACAGGAAGCTCGCGCCCCAGACGGCGGCAAGGGTCAGCAGGCGGGCGAGGGCGATGGGGCTCACAGCGGTCTCCGGTGGCAAGGCAGGGGCGCGAGTGTACGCCACGGTGGAGGGGCGTTTCTTGTCCTTTCTTGCTATGCAATCCTGTCGGACGGCCTGGGGCCTGCGGGAGAGGCGATTCGATCGCTCGATCTATTGGGGCCGCGAAAGGCCCCCTCGAACACTGCAAAAGGACCTAAGCTCACCCCTTGAACCCCAGCACAGAGGTCCCCTGCATGTCCCAGTCATGGCCGGCGGCCGAGATCGCCCGGATGATCCTCGATGGCTTCGACGACTACCGCGAGCATTTCCGCCGTATCACCCTCGGCGCCCGCGAGCGCTTCGAGCAGGCGCTCTGGCAGGAGATCCAGCGGTCGGCGGCCGCGCGCATCAACCTGTACGAAGAGAAGGTCGGCGAGGTCAACGGCTGGCTGCGCCAGGGGTTCGCCGAGGACGTGCTGCTGGACGTGGAGCAGTGGCCGCTGGTCAAGAGCGCCTACATCCGCCTGATCGACCCTCGCCTGGACGACGAACTCTCCGAGACCTGGTACAACTCGATCTTCTGCAGCCTGTTCAGCCATGACCTGATCAACGATGGCTGCATGTTCATCCATACCACCCGCCCGTCGATACGCGGCCACGAGCGCGCCGCCCAGACCCGCACCTACCAGCCTGACGGCAGCCTCAAGGGGCTGTTGCGGGCGATCTTCGCCGATTACCCGTTCAGCGTGCCCTACGGCGACCTGGAGGGCGACGTGGCACGCCTGGAAGAGCAACTGCGCGAGTGCCTGCCGGACTGGGTGTGCAAGGACCCGGCGCTGGCCGTGGAGCTGTTTTGCCCGGTGCTCTACCGCAACAAGGGCGCCTACCTGGTCGGGCGGCTCTACACCCCGGACGAGCAGTGGCCACTGGTGATCCCGCTGCTGCATCGCGAGGGGCACGGCATCGAGGCCGACGCGTTGATCACCGATGAAGCCGAGGTGTCGATCATCTTCTCCTTCACCCGCTCGTACTTCATGGTCGACGTGCCGGTGCCGGCGGAGTTCGTCAATTTCCTCAAGCGCATCCTGCCGGGCAAGCACATCGCCGAGCTGTACACCTCGATCGGTTTCTACAAGCACGGCAAGTCGGAGTTCTACCGGGCGCTGATCAACCACCTGGCCGCGACCGACGACCGTTTCGTCATGGCGCCCGGGGTGCGGGGCATGGTGATGAGCGTGTTCACCCTGACGGGCTTCAACACCGTGTTCAAGATCATCAAGGACCGCTTCTCGCCATCCAAGACCGTCGACCGGGCCACGGTGATCGACAAGTACCGCCTGGTGAAGAGCGTCGATCGCGTCGGGCGCATGGCCGATACCCAGGAGTTCGCCGATTTCCGCTTCCCCAGGAGCAAGTTCGAACCGCAGTGCCTGGCCGAATTGCTGGAAGTGGCGCCGTCGACCGTGGTCGAGGAGGGCGACACGGTGCTGATTCGCCACTGCTGGACCGAACGGCGCATGACGCCGCTCAACCTCTACCTGGAGCAGGCCAGCGAGGCCCAGGTACTGGAGGCGCTGGAGGACTACGGCCTGGCCATCAAGCAACTGGCGGCGGCGAACATCTTCCCAGGCGACATGCTGCTGAAGAACTTCGGCGTCACCCGCCATGGCCGGGTGGTGTTCTACGACTACGACGAGATCAGTTTCCTGACCGAGGTGAACTTCCGCCACATCCCGCCGCCACGCTATCCGGAGGACGAGATGTCTGGCGAGCCGTGGTACTCGATCGGGCCCCACGATGTGTTTCCCGAGGAGTTCCCGCCGTTCCTGTTCGCCGATATCGGCCAGCGGCGGCTGTTCAGCCGCTTGCATGGGGAGCTGTACGACGCCGACTACTGGAAGGGGTTGCAGGCGGCGATCCGCGAAGGGAAGGTGATCGATGTGTTTCCATACCGGCGCAAGGGGCGTTGAGCGAAGGTCGGTGCCAGGGGCAGCTTCACCCCTGCATGCACTTGAGCCCGCTGAAATCGCTGCGCACCTTGGCCAGCCGCTCCTGCAGGAACTGGCGCTGGCCCGGGGTGCTCTGTTTCATCAGGTCCACCAGCAGGTGGCGGGTCTGCTGTTCGCTGTTCTGGAAGGCGATGCGGTATTCCGGCGTCCACAGGCTTTCCTTGCGCTGCAGCAACTGCGCCAGGCGTGGCTCGAAGCTTGGGGTGTCACGCTGGTTCATCACCAGCAGCAGTTGCTGCTGCCAATGGGCGCGGTTGGCGATCCACTGGCGGTTCTGGTCGCCCAGGGCCTGGGCCCAGGTCAATACCCGTAGGCGCTGTGTGGCATTGAGCTCGCCCAGCCAGGGTTTGAGGCGCTTCTCCATGCGCTCGGCGCGTGCCTCGATCTGCCGGGACAGCGGCGTCTCGACGTAGCGGGCCTGGCGCTTGCGGATGTCGTCGCGAAAGGCCTGGCGCATCTCGCCGACCTGCTCGTCGCTCATGCCGCGCAGCAGTTCGGTCGCCGAAGGGGTGATCGCCTCGGCAACCCGGCCGATGGCCTGGCGCGCCTCGACGATGCGCTGTTGCAGGGCCTGGTCGGTGACCTGGTCGGTGGCGATCATCCGGCGGATCTGCTCGAGCCAGTCCAGGTAGCCAGGCAACTCGGTCTGGCAGTGCCAGGCCAGGTGCTGCTCGAGGCGTTGGTCGAGCCAGGCCTTCTGCTGGCGGTTCATGTTCAGGTAGTCGCCCAGCGACCAGGGCACCAGCACGTCGAGGTTGCGGTAGGCCAGGTCGATGCGGCTGCAGGCCACCACGGCCAGGGCCAAGACCAGGACGATCAGGGCGGTGCGCAGCGTGCGGGGCGGGTGTGCAGGCATGGGCGAATCCTTGCTGAAACGGGCCGGGCGCTGGACGCATGGGCGAGGCCTGCGTACCTACGGCCAGGCGGCCGGGCGGGTTCAGGTGTAGAATAGCCGTCTTGTCTTGAGGATCTTCGGAAATGGCTTTGCTTGGGCGTTACAACAGTTTGCAAATCGTGAAACACGTGGACTTCGGCCTGTACCTGGACGGCGGCGCCGACGGCGAGATCCTCCTGCCCAGGCGCTACATCCCCAAGGACACGCCCACCGAGTTGGATGACTGGCTCAACGTGTTCGTCTACCTCGACAGCGAAGACCAGTTGATCGCCACCACCGAGCAACCCAGGATCCAGGTCGGCGAGTTCGCCAGCCTCAAGGTCAAGGACATCAACAATGCCGGTATCTTCCTCGACTGGGGCCTGTCCAAGGACCTGCTGATGCCCTACTCGGAGGAATCGCGCCCGCTGAAGATCGGCGACTATTGCGTGGTGCACGCCTACCTCGACAAACGCACCCGGCGTATCACCGCCACGGCGCGCCTGGACCGCTACCTGGACCGGACCCCGGCCGACTACCAGGTCGGGCAGCCGGTGGAGCTGCTGGTGGCCGGGCAGACGCCCATGGGCTTCAAGGCCATCATCAACAACCGCCACTGGGGCCTGATCCACAAGAACGAGGTGTTCAAGTTCCTGCGTTCGGGCATGCACGAGAAAGGGTTCATCAAGGAAGTGCGCCACGACGGCAAGATCGCCCTGAGCCTGCAACCGGTTGGCGCTGCCCTGGCCGACAGCCTGCAGGAGCAGATCATGGCGCGCCTGGAGGCCGAAGGCGGGGTGCTGGGGGTGTGCGACAAGAGCGACCCGGCGCTGATCAGCAAGCTGTTCAACGTCAGCAAGGGCAACTTCAAGAAGGCCATTGGCGGATTGTTCAAGCAGGGGCGCATCGTCATCCATGACGATCGCATCGAAAAGGCCTGATCGAGTCAGGCCTGCACGAAGGCACGAAAATCCAGTTGCTCGCCGCCCGGACGGGTATCGCGCAGCAGCGAGTCGCGGTCGGCGCTCAGCGCCAGGCTGATGGTCGAGCGGCGCTTGCCGGGGTGGCGGACTTCCATTTGCTCCTGGTGGGCGCGCAGGTAGCTGGTCGGCACCTTCAGGTGCTGCAGCTCGTCGGTCTCGGGGGTGTGCAGCAGCAGGTTGACCCAGTCGGGCTGGCCCTTGCGCAGCAGCGCCACCGGCACGTCGAACCACCACAGGTTGCGTTTCTTGTCGAGGATGGCGAGCAGGGTGTTGTCGCGGTTGAGCACCGGCCGGGCCAGCGCCTGGTTGCGTCGGGCGATGGCGGTGGGTTTGTCGAGTTTCATGCAGGTTCCTGCGGGTTGACGCGTGAAAGGCCTGACATTGTGCGGGGTAGCGGTTGGTGGGGCAAGGCGGCTGCTATGGGCACGGCGTGATCCGGAGGTTCGGCGCTGGCTCCATTCGCGGGCAAGCCCGCTCCCACATGGCCCTGCAAGTCGCATCATGTGTGAACGGCTCGGCCTTTGTGGGAGGGGCTTGCCCGCGAATGGGCTGTCCGGTGCAGTCACCAGGGCAAGCGCCGTTTTCTTTTTGTCCGGTCAATGAGCAGCAACGGCACTTGCGTGGTCTATTAGACTTGCATGCACTGTAAGGAGGCCTGCCGAGCTCAGCCGGCGGCCTGAAGACGATAGAGCGGCGAAAGGAGACGCTATGATTTTTCCCGACCTGCGCGGCCTGCCCCTGCACCGCGTGCTGGTGCGCACCGTCAGCGAATTTCTCGATGACGAGATGTCCACCTATGCTTCCGCGCTGGCCTACCAGATGCTGTTTTCGCTGTTCCCGTTCCTGCTGTTCCTCATCGCCCTGATCGGTTTCCTGCACCTGCCGGACTTCTTCTCCTGGCTGCGCCTGCAGTCCGAACTGGTGCTGCCGCCCCAGGCCCTGGAGCAGGTCAACCCGGTGATCGACCAATTGCAGCAGTCCAAGGGCGGGCTGCTCTCGGTGGGTATCGTCATCGCCCTGTGGACCGCCTCGGCCGGTGTGCGCCTGATGATGAGCGCGATGAACGCCGCTTACGATGTGCCGGAGGGGCGTCCGGTGTGGAAGCGCGTCCCGCTGTCGATCATCTACACCATCGGCATCGCCGGCATGCTGCTGGTGGCGGCGGCGTTGATGGTCCTAGGGCCCCAGGTGATGGAGTGGATCGCCGCGCAGATCGGCATGCAGGAGGTGATCGTCACGGTGTGGACCATCCTGCGCTGGCCGGCGATCATCATCCTGATGATGGTGGCCGTGGCGTTGATCTACTATGTCATGCCCGATGTGAAGCAGAAGTTTCGCTTCATCACTCCAGGCTCGGTGTTGGCGGTGGTGGTGTGGATCGTCGCCTCGCTGGCCTTCGGCTATTACGTGAAGACCTTCGCCGACTACAACGCCATGTATGGCAGCATCGGTGCGATCATCGTGCTGTTGCTGTATTTCTACATTTCCGCCGCCGTGCTGCTGCTCGGCGCCGAGATGAACGCGGTGATCGAGCACATGTCGGCCGAAGGCAAGAACCCCAGCGACAAGGACTTCCAAGGCAGCACATCCAAGCAGACCCTGACCGTGCTCGGTCATGAGCATCCGCAGGCGGCCGGATCCAAGACCTCCGAACCCAAGACCCCGGAGTCGAACCCCCGATGATCCGAGACATCCTCAAGATGGGCGACGAGCGCTTGCTGCGCATCGCCCCGCCGGTGCCGGCGCAGATGATCGGCAGCGCCGAGCTGCAGCAACTGATCGACGACATGTTCGAGACCATGCGCCATGTCGGCGGCGTGGGCCTGGCCGCACCGCAGATCGGTGTCGACCTGCAACTGGTGATCTTCGGCTTCGAGCGCAGCGAACGCTACCCGGACGCCGAGCCTGTGCCGCAGACCATCCTGCTCAACCCGCTGATCGAGCCACAGTCTCCCGAGGTGGAGGACGGGTGGGAGGGCTGCCTGTCGGTGCCCGGCCTGCGGGGTGTGGTGCCGCGCTTCAAGCACATCCGCTACGAGGGCATCGACCCCCAGGGCAACCCGATCAATCGCTTTGCCGATGGTTTCCATGCCCGGGTGGTGCAGCACGAGTGCGACCACCTGATCGGCCGTCTGTACCCCTCGCGGATCCAGGACTTCAGCCGGTTCGGCTACACCGAGGTGCTGTTCCCCGGGCTGGAGGGCGGCGACGACTGATCGCGCACCAGCGCCACCAGGCGCTTGCTGCGCTGGTAGCGCGCCAGCCGGGCGGCCAGGGCCTCGGGCAGGTCGTAGGCCGCTGTGAAGCCCAGGCGCTGATAGAAGGGCTGCAGGTCTGGGTGGCAGAACAGCCAGGTGGGCCCGCCCGTTTCTGCCAGCGCCGTATCGATGAGCTGGCTGGCTACCCCGTGGCCGCGCCACTGGGGCGCCACGAACAGGCCGGTGAGCCATTGCCCGCCGTCGACCGCGCCGAGGTTCAATCCCGCGATGATGCCACCTTCCCGCGCCACCCACTGCTGGCCGTCGGCGACCGCGCGCATGCGTGCGCCGTGCTGGCGGTAGAAGTGCTCGAGCAGGCGGCGTTCGGGGCCGATCAGGGGGCGGCAATGGAATGCAGGCATGGGCGGTTCGATATGGGGGCTGGGTCGATGCTGTCGCTGCTGGGAGCGCGTGCCGGGCATTTTGTCGCAGATTGTTGCAAATCCCGCAAGGGTGAATGTCCGAGTATGGGGTTCAAGTATTTCAGGCGGGGAGTAAACTTTCACTCATCCCCCCAGGCAGTACGAAGCGGGATCGGTACTTCGTGTCATCTTCGCAGTCGATGACAACTTCATCCGCGCCGTGACGGCATATGAAGTCAATCGATCAGCTTGATTGCTTTTCAAGGTCAACGCCCATGAAACCATTACTGATTCTTGCATTGGTCGGTATGTCCTCGTTCGCCCTCGCAGACGAGGCCCAGACCCAGACCACCTCCACCCAACCTGTGGTCCAGCAGTACGACTATTCCACCCACCTGGACATCAAACGGGTGATCAGCCTGTCGACCATCCCCAATGTTTGCGAAGTGGTACCGGCCACCATGACCTACGAGGATCACCAGGGCCAGATCCATATCCTCCAGTACCGGGCCATGGGCGAGGGCTGCAGCCAAGGTTGAGGCAGTGGACCATTCGCGGGCGTGCCCCAATGCCAGTCGGTCAAGCGGCATTGGGGCTGCCTTGCAGCCCATCGCCGGCAAGCCGGCTCCCAATTCTCTGTATGACACGTGATTCGTGAGTACCGCTGGCCCCTATGGCAGGCGGCTTCATGGCAGTGCCCCGCGCATATAAAGTTTTACCCCTAAGCCGGGACGGGCTTAGGATCGGGTCTTTCTTGCCCGATGAAGGATGATCGCCATGTTCGACCTGCCCGCCCTGCGCGAAGCCGCCACTTTCGTTCGCCAGCACGTTCCCCCTACTGCACAGCACGCCTGGCCGTTGCTGGCCGAGCGGTTGGGCTGCCAGGTGTGGGTCAAGCACGAGAACCATGCGCCCACCGGTGCCTTCAAGGTACGCGGCGGGCTGGTCTACGTGCGCTCGCGGCTGGCCAGCGGCAAGCCGCCACGTGGGCTGGTCACGGCCACTCGCGGCAACCACGGCCAGAGCATGGCCCTGGCCGCGCGCCAGGCCGGCTTGCCGCTGGTGATCGTGGTGCCGCAGGGCAATTCGCCGGAGAAGAACGCCGCCATGCGCGCCCTGGGCGCCGAGCTGGTGGAGCATGGCGTCGACTTCGACGTGGCTCGTGAGGAGGCCGCCAGGCTGGCCGAGACGCTGGGTTACGAGAGGGTGCCGTCGTTCCACCCGGAGCTGGTGCGCGGCGTGGCTACCTACGCGCTGGAGCTGTTCGAGGCGGTTGGCGAGCTGGACTGCGTCTATGTGCCGATCGGCATGGGTTCGGGGATCTGTGGGCTGATCCAGGCGCGCAACCTGCTGGGGCTGCGCACGCAGATCGTTGGCGTGGTCTCCAGCGCCGCCGACGCCTACGCCCAGAGCATCGAGCAGGGCCGCATCGTCACCACCGCCACCGCCGACACTTTCGCCGATGGCATGGCCTGCCGCGTGCCCCATCCTGATGCCTTCGCCCTGGTCCAGGCGCATGCCGCGCGTATCGTCCGCGTCGACGACCGCGAGATCGCCGCGGCCATGCGCCTCTACCACGAAGCCACCCACAACACCGCCGAAGGCGCCGGCGCCGCAGCCCTGGCGGCGCTGATCCAGGAGCGCGAGCGCCAGGCTGGCAAGCGGGTGGCGGTAGTGCTCAGCGGGGCGAATGTGGACCGGGAGCGCTATGCACGGGTCTTGCTTGGGGACTGAGGGCGTGTTTTTGCGATCTACCTCGTCTGGAAGGCGAATGTAAGCGCCAGTTGCATCGCTCAGGCACAATGGCGCCTGCCTCAGATCTTCGTCCCGCAAACGAGTGCCGCATGCCTTTTTCCAACGGTTTTCTTCTCAGCCTGTCCCTGTGCCTGGACATCGGTGTCGCCAATATCGCCATGATCACCCTGGCCATGCGCCGGGGTTTCCTCCAGGGCTTCTGGCTGGGCCTGGGAACCTGCGTCGGTGACCTGCTGTACGCCGTCGCGGCGCTGGCGGGGATGACCGTGCTGTTGCAGTTCGAGGCGGTGCGCTGGGGGCTCTGGCTGGGCGGCTCGGTGCTGTTGGCCTGGTTCGCCGTGAAGATGTTGCTGGCGGCCTGGCGGGGTGGCCACCTAGAGGCCCGTGGGCAGGTGGTGCTGGAGTCGGGCTGGCGGGAGTTCCTGCGTGGGATCTTCCTGGCCATGTCCTCGCCCAGTGCGATCCTCTGGTTCGCCGCCGTGGGCGGGGTGCTGATCTCTCGCTCCGGTGGCGGCAGCCTGCTGGAGGCCGGGTTGTTCCTCGGCGGCTTCTTCGCCGCCGGGCTGGTCTGGTGCCTGGGCCTGTGTGGCATCGCCAGTCATGGTGGACGCCTTCTGGGGGACCGCTTGCTGACCTGGTCCTACCTGCTATCGGCAGCGATTTTCTGTTATTTCGCCGTCTACGTGATCGTTTCTGGCTATCGCGAGTTCATCCTGGCCAGCCCGGCCCTATAGCCCGGCGGGGCGTATCCGCGCTACGCTGGCGCATTCGTGTGGGCTCACAAAGGCAATGGACATGACCGCGACACCCATCACCCCTTCCCGTTACGAAGATGGCAGGGCACTGCTCCTCGCCGGCTTCGCCGAGCGCTTCGACATGCGCGACATCAGTGGGCTGCCACGCCTGTGGCAGCGTTTCGGCCCGCATATCGGCTGCGTGCCGGGGCAGCATGGCCTGGACAGCTATGGCGTGTGCTACCACCCGGACGGGCAGGGCGGGTTCGACTACCTGGCAGGCGTCGAAGTGACCGAGGCCGGCGGCCTGCCCGAGGGCTTCAGTACGTTGACGCTCGCCCCCCAGCGCTATGCCGTGTTCGAGCATCGTGGCAGCTTGCAAGGCATCAAGGATACCTTCGATGCCATCTTCGAGCAGTGGCTGCCGGCCTCGGGCGAGCGTTCGGCCAATGCGGCGGTGTTCGAGCGCTATCCGGCGGGGTTCGATCCTACCGACCCTGGTGCGGTGATGGAGGTCTGGATTCCGCTTGAGCGGGTCATGGGGGGCTAGCAGGTCCGCCAGGGCCCATCTGGGCTGCAAGGCAGCCCTAAAATGACAAAGTGCCGCCAAGCCCCGGCCTCACCTTCCCGGCCTGGTGCGAAAATTTTTTTCCATGCCCTGTCGATTTCCCCGATCACCGTTCGACCAGGAGTGAAGGCGCCGGATGTTCCCGGCGTCACCCGCTCATGACCGATCGGAGGAAACACCGATGAACACCGCAGCCGAAACCGAGATCCGCCAACTGATCGAGCGCTGGATGCAGGCCGTGCGCGACCGCGACCTGGAGGCGATCGCCGCGCCCTATGCCGACGACATCGTGGCGTTCGATGCCATCCAGGCCTTGCAGTTCAAGAACAAGGCCGACTACCAGGCCCACTGGGAAATGTGCATGAGCCACTGCACCGGCCCCATGGTCTTCGAACTGACGCAACTGACCGTCTATGCCGACGGCGACCTGGGCCTGGCCCACTGGCTCAACCGCTGCGGCCCGGCGGACGACGAAAGCCAGTGCGGCTTCATGCGCGCCACCGTCGGCTATCGTCGTAGGGACGGGCAGTGGCAGGTCATCCACGAGCACTGGTCGGCACCGTTCGACATGGAAACCCAGAAAGCCATGTTCGACCTCAAGCCCTGATCGCGGCCGCTCATCGGCAAACCCACCCCTGCGTAGCGTTGGAGACGACCATGAAATACCTGTGCCTGGTCTATTGTGACGAAGGGCTGCTGCACAGCCTGCCCGACAGCCCCGAAGACGCCGAGTGCATGGCCTATGCCGAGTCCTTGCAAAATGGCGGGCGCATGCTCGCGGCCGAGGCGCTCAAGTCGGTGCAGACCGCCACCACGGTGCGCATGCGCGGTGGACGCATGAGCTTGACCGACGGTCCCTTCGCCGAGACCAAGGAACAGTTGGCCGGTTTCTACCTGGTCGATGCCCGCGACCTCAACGAGGCGCTGAACATCGCCAAGGGGATTCCGGCGGCGCGGGTCGGCAGCGTCGAGGTGCGGCCGGTGCGCGAGTTGCAACCCTGACAACGGAGAACGACACGCATGAGCCTTGCACAACCAGGCCTGGGACAGGCGCAGCATGAACTGTCCATCAGCCGCTTGATCGATGCACCGCCGGCCAAGGTGTTCCGCGCCTGGACCGACCCCCAGTGGCTGACGCAATGGTGGGGCCCCCATGGCATGACCACCCCGGAATGCGAGCTGCAGCTGTGGGTCGGCGGGGTGCTGCGTACCCTGATGCGCGCCCCCGATGGGACCGAGTATCCCAACCAGGGGGTGTTCCTCGAGATCGTCGCACCGCAGCGGCTGGTGTTCACGGATGCCTTCGGGCCGGGTTGGGTACCCTCCGACAAGGCGTTCATGACCGCGGTGGTGACCTTCGACGAGGAGCAGGGCAAGACCCGCTACACCGCCCGCGCCTGGCACTGGAATGCCGCTGACTGCCGCGCCCATGAAGAAATGGGCTTCCACGAGGGCTGGGGGGAGAGCCTGGACCGTCTGGTCGAGGTGGTGACCCAGCGGATGCCGGATTGATGGCCGACGCGCAGCAGGTGCGCGCCCAGGTCGAGGCGGTCTACCGCCGCGATTCCCGGCGCGTCCTGGCGACCCTGATCCGCCTGCTGGGCGACTTCGACCTGGCCGAGGAGGCCATGCATGATGCCTTCTTCATTGCCGTCGAGCGCTGGCAGCGCGACGGCATTCCGGACAACCCTCGGGCCTGGCTGGTGTCCACTGGCCGTTTCAAGGCGATCGACGCACTGCGCAGGCGCGCCCGTTTCGACCGTTCCCAGGCGGAGCTGATCCTGCTCCTGGAGGGGCAGGCGCAGGATCCTGGCGACGAGGAATTGCTGGTGGACGACCGCCTGAGACTGATCTTCACCTGCTGTCACCCGGCCCTGGCCGCCGACGCCCAGGTACCGCTGACCCTGCGCGAAGTCTGCGACCTGACCACCGAGCAGATCGCCCGTGCCTTCCTGCAGAGCCCGGCGACCATCGCCCAGCGTATCGTCCGTGCCAAGGCCAAGATCCGTGACGCGCGCATCCCCTATCAGGTACCGGCGCTGGCCGAACTGCCCGAGCGCCTGGAAAGCGTGTTGCGGGTGATCTACCTGGTGTTCAACGAGGGCTATTCGGCGTCTGTGGGTGAAGACCTGATGCAGCGTGAGCTGTGCGACGAGGCGATCCGCCTTGGCCGCCTGCTGGCCCAGTTGCTGCCGGATGCGGAAGTGCTCGGCCTGCTGGCGCTGATGCTGTTGCAAGCCTCGCGGCTGCGCGCGCGCAGCGATGCCGACGGTGAACTGGTGCTGCTCGACCAGCAGGATCGCAGCCTGTGGGACCGGGAGCGGATCGACGAAGGTTGCCGCCTGGTACGCCAGGCGTTGCGTAGCCGGGAGTATGGCGCCTATAGCCTGCAGGCGGCGATCGCCGCGGTGCATGCCGAGGCCGCCAGTGCCGAGGAAACGGATTGGGACGAGATCGTCGGGCTGTACGATGTGCTGCAGCGCCATTGGCCGTCGCCGGTGGTGGAGCTGAACCGGGCGGCGGCGCTGGCCAGGCGGGACGGGGCGCGGGCCGGGCTGGCGGCGGTCGAGGCGATCCTGGCCCGTGGCGAACTGCTCGACTATCACCTGGCCCATGCCGCCCGGGCCGAGCTGCATCACCAGTTGGGCCAGGCCGAGCAGGCGCGGGATGCCTGGCGCCAAGCCCTGGCGCTTACCCGCCAGGGGCCGGAGCGGCGGCATATCGAACGCCGCCTGAAAACGTTGGGTACCTCTTGAGCGAGGCCGTGCCCAGGATCAGCTGGCGACGAAGTTCGGCGGGCTGACCAGCTCGACGGTCTGCTGCTTGCGCGGGGCGAGGATCTCGGCCACGCCTTCGACCACCAGCTCGTCGTGCTGGTTGTACACGTTGGTGGCGATACGCACCTTGAACTTGGGCAGTTTCTCGAGGATTTCCAGGCGCACGGTGAGGGTATCGCCGATCTTCACCGGCTTCTGGAAACTCATCTGCTGGCCCAGGTAGATGGTGCCGGGGCCGGGCAGGGTGCAGGCGACCGCGGCGCTGATCAGCGCACCGCTGAACATGCCGTGGGCGATCCGCTCGCGGAACATGCTCTTGGCGGCGAACTCGGCATCCAGGTGCACCGGGTTGTGGTCACCGGACATCGCGGCGAACAGCTGGATATCGCGTTCTTCGACGGACTTCTCGTAGCTGGCTTTCTGACCGATTTCGAGGGCTTCGTAGGGCGTATTGGTGACCTGGGTCATCGGGGCGGGGTTTCCTTGAGAGGGCGGACGGGGGAGTGTACATCATTCGCTGCGGGCAGGTCGGCCCAGGGCCAGCGCCTGCTCCAGCCAGCCGAGGATATCGGCGGTGACCTCGTCGCGATTGGTCTCGTTGAGCAGTTCGTGCCGTGCCTGGGGGTAGAGACGCAGCTGTACATGCCGGTTGCCGGTGGCACGCAGGGCGCCGGCCAGGCCCTTCAGGCGCTTGCCGGCGCTGACCGGGTCACAGTCGCCACCGAGCACCAGGATCGGCAGGTTCGGGTCGATCTGCGCCAGGTTCTTCGGCTGGCTGATCTGCGCCAGGCCATGGAGCAGGTCGAGCCACAGCTGGTTGCAGCAGCGAAAGCCGCACAGCGGGTCGGCGAGGTAGCGGTCGACCTCGGCGGCGTCGCGGCTGAGCCAGTCGAAGGCGGTGCGATTGGGCTTGAAGGCCTTGTTGAACGCGCCGAACGACAGCCACTCGATCAGCGCGCTCTTGCCCTGCGGCCCCTGGCGCCAGGCTTCGAGCCGGGCGATCAGGCCAGCAGCACGGTACAGCGCCGCCGGTTGGTAGTTGGAGCCGCTGAGGATCGCCCCCTGCAGGCTGGCGCTGTGGTGCAACAGGTAGGCCTGGGCGATGTAGCTGCCCATGCTGTGGCCGAACAGGAACAGCGGGGTGCCGGGAAACTGCTGGCCGATGTGCTGGGCGAGCAGGCCCAGGTCGTTGACCACGGCCTCCCAACCGTGCCGGCGGGCGAACAGGCCCAGGCTGCCCAGCTCGGCGGTGCGGCCGTGGCCGCGCAGGTCCGGGGCGAGCAGGGCGAAGCCGGCGTCGCTCAGGGCATGGCCCAGGCGCTGGTAGCGCCCGGCGTGCTCGGCCATGCCATGGGCCAGCAGCACCACGGCCTTGACCGGCGAGCTCGGCAGCCACTGGTGGACATACAGGCTGCAATGCTCGCTGGCCGGCAGCCAGAAGGCGTCATGGGGCATGGCGGATCCTTTGCTCCTGGGTTCGAGACAGTGTATGCGCAACGGGCAGGATTGCAGGAAGGGCACAAATAAGATTCACAATGTTAATGGCAGCACTTGGCGTATTTGCCACCTCCGGGTTACCTGCTAACGTCGGCTCAACGCCTTTTTGCATCAGGCAATCAGGTCAGGGACGGTCCAGGCAGAGGAACAACAATAAATGCAAGCCGACTTCTGGAATGACAAACGCCCGGCGGGCGTGCCTTCCACCATTGACATCAACGCCTACACATCCGTCGTCGAGGTCTTCGAACGCTCCTGCAAGCGCTTCGCCGACCGTCCGGCGTTCAGCAACCTCGGCGTGACCCTCACCTACGCCGAACTGGAGCGCCATTCCGCGGCCTTCGCCGCCTGGCTCCAACAGCACACCGACCTGGCCCCGGGCGATCGCATCGCGGTGCAGATGCCCAACGTCCTGCAGTACCCCATCGCCGTGTTCGGCGCGATGCGTGCCGGCCTGGTCGTGGTCAACACCAACCCGCTCTACACCGAGCGCGAGATGCGCCACCAGTTCAAGGACTCCGGCGCCCGCGCCCTGGTCTACCTGAACATGTTCGGCAAGCGTGTGCAGGAAGTGCTGGGCGATACCGGCATCGAGTACCTGATCGAGGCGAAGATGGGCGACCTGCTGCCGACCGCCAAGGGATGGCTGGTCAATACCGTGGTCGACAAGCTGAAGAAGATGGTCCCGGCCTACCACTTGCCCCAGGCCGTGTCGTTCAAGCAGGTGCTACGCCAGGGCCGGGCGCAAGTCCACAAGCCGGTGGCGCTGACCCTCGACGACATCGCCGTGCTGCAGTACACCGGTGGCACCACGGGCTTGGCCAAGGGCGCCATGCTCACCCACGGCAACCTGGTGGCCAACATGCTGCAGGTGCTGGCTTGTTTCTCCCAGCACGGCCCGGACGGGCAGCCGCTGATCAAGGAGGGCCAGGAGGTCATGATCGCGCCGCTGCCGCTGTACCACATCTATGCGTTCACGGGGAACTGCATGTGCATGATGGTCACCGGCAACCACAACGTGCTGATCACCAATCCCCGCGACATCCCTGGGTTCATCAAGGAACTGGGCAAGTGGCGTTTCTCGGCGTTGCTGGGCCTGAACACGTTGTTCGTCGCGCTGATGGACCATCCCGGCTTCAAGTCCCTGGACTTTTCCGCGCTCAAGGTCACCAACTCCGGCGGCACTGCGCTGGTCAAGGCCACCGCCGAGCGCTGGGAGCAACTGACGGGCTGCCGTATCGTCGAAGGCTACGGCCTGACCGAGACCTCGCCGGTGGCCAGCACCAACCCCTATGGTGAACTGGCGCGCCTGGGCACCGTGGGCATCCCGGTGCCGGGCACGGCGTTCAAGGTCATCGACGACGACGGCAACGAACTGCCCCTGGGCGAGCGCGGCGAGCTGTGCATCAAGGGGCCGCAGGTGATGAAGGGCTACTGGGGCCAACCCGAGGCCACCGCACAGACCCTCGATGCCGAGGGCTGGCTGAAGACCGGCGACATCGCGGTGATCGATCCGGACGGCTTCACCCGCATCGTCGACCGCAAGAAGGACATGATCATCGTCTCGGGCTTCAACGTGTACCCCAACGAGATCGAGGATGTGGTCATGGCCCACCCGCAGGTGGCCAACTGTGCGGCCATCGGCGTGCCGGACGAGCGCTCCGGCGAGGCGGTCAAGCTGTTCGTGGTGCCGCGCGAGGCGGGGCTGAGCATCGAGGAACTCAAGGCCTTCTGCAAGGCCAACTTCACCGGCTACAAGGTGCCCAAGCATATCGTCCTGCGTGAATCCCTGCCCATGACCCCGGTGGGCAAGATCCTGCGCCGCGAGCTGCGCGATATCGCCTGAGTTTTCTTCGAGCTGCAAGAAAAAGCGTTCCGCATCGCCCGACACTCCAAGCTTCGAGCCGCGAGATAGAGCGTTCGGCGTCGCTCTTTCTTGCAGCTTGAGGCTGATAGCTTGCAGCTTTCAAGTTAATACTCTAAAAATGACCTGCATCATTCTTTGAGTCATTTTTGTGACCAGTTGGGCCGTTTTGGCCTCTAGGCGACCCCCGGCAAAGCTGTTACTCTCGGCGCGCTTCCAGAGGATCCGGTTGCAATGAGCCGTCATCCCATATCAATAATAAACGCACAACACGTGACGAATTCGCTGTTGCTGAAGGAGTGGGCTTCCATGATCGAAAATTTTTGGAAGGATAAGTACCCCGCCGGGATTACGGCACAAATCAATCCTGACGAATTCCCCAACATCCAGGCGGTGCTTCGGCAGTCCTGCCAACGCTTTGCCGACAAGCCGGCCTTTAGCAACCTGGGCAAGACCATCACCTACGGCGAGCTGTATGCCCTGTCGGGGGCCTTCGCCGCCTGGCTGCAACAGCATACCGACCTCAAGCCCGGCGACCGGATCGCCGTGCAACTGCCCAATGTCCTGCAATACCCAGTGGCCGTGTTCGGCGCCATGCGCGCCGGCCTGATCGTGGTCAACACCAACCCGCTGTACACCGCGCGGGAGATGGAGCACCAGTTCAACGACTCGGGTGCCAAGGCCCTGGTCTGCCTGGCCAACATGGCGCACCTGGCCGAGAAGGTCGTGCCCAAGACCCAGGTCAAGCATGTCATCGTCACCGAGGTGGCCGACCTGCTGCCCCCGCTCAAGCGCGTGCTGATCAACAGTGTGATCAAGTACGTGAAGAAGATGGTGCCGGCCTACAGCCTGCCTGGCGCCATACGCTTCAACGATGCCCTGGCCCTGGGCAAGGGCGGGCCGGTGACCGAGGCCAATCCGCAGCCCAACGACGTTGCCGTGCTGCAGTATACCGGTGGCACCACCGGCGTTGCCAAGGGCGCCATGCTGACCCACCGCAACCTGGTGGCCAACATGCTGCAGTGCCGGGCGCTGATGGGGTCGAACCTGCAGGAAGGGTGCGAGATCCTCATCACCCCGCTGCCGCTGTACCACATCTATGCCTTCACCTTCCATTGCATGGCCATGATGCTGATCGGCAACCACAACGTGCTCATCAGCAACCCGCGCGACTTGCCGGCCATGGTCAAGGAGCTGGGCAAGTGGCGGTTCAGCGGCTTCGTCGGGCTCAATACCCTGTTCGTCGCCCTGTGCAACAACGACGCCTTCCGCGCCCTGGACTTCTCGGCGCTGAAGATCACCTTGTCGGGTGGCATGGCCCTGCAACTGAGCGTGGCCGAGCGCTGGAAGGCCGTGACTGGCTGCGCCATCTGCGAAGGCTACGGCATGACCGAGACCAGCCCGGTAGCGGCGGTCAACCCGGCAGAGGCCAACCAGATCGGTACCATCGGCATCCCGGTGCCTTCGACGCTGTGCAAGGTCATCGACGACAGCGGCCGCGAGCTGGCCTTGGGCGAGGTGGGCGAGCTGTGCGTCAAGGGCCCGCAGGTGATGAAGGGCTACTGGCAGCGCGAAGAAGCCACCGCCGAGATCCTCGACCAGGACGGCTGGCTGAAGACCGGCGACATCGCCGTGATCCAGCCGGACGGCTACATGCGCATCGTCGACCGCAAGAAGGACATGATCCTGGTGTCGGGTTTCAACGTCTACCCGAACGAGCTGGAAGACGTGCTCGCCGGCCTGCCGGGCGTGCTGCAATGCGCGGCGATCGGCGTGCCGGACGAGAAGTCCGGCGAGGTGATCAAGGTGTTCATCGTGGTCAAGCCGGGCATGACCCTGACCAAGGAGCAGGTGATGGAGCACATGCGTGCCAACGTCACCGGCTACAAGGTGCCACGCTATATCGAGTTCCGCGATGTCTTGCCGACCACCAACGTCGGCAAGATCCTGCGCCGCGAACTGCGCGACGAAGAGCTGAAGAAACAGGGCCTGAAGAAGATCGCCTGATTGGCTATCGGGGCCGTGAGGCGGCCCCAAGCTCCAGGTCAGCGCAGCTTCTCCAGCATCTGGTAGTACCACATCCCCGCCGCCAGCAGCGGGTTGCCCAACAGATCCCCCATCGGCACCTTGATGTGCTTGCACCCCGCGAAGGTGTCGAACTTTTCCAGCGTACCGGTCAGGGCCTCGGCCATGATTTCGCCCATGATGTGGCTGGTGGCGATGCCGTGCCCGGAGTAGCCCTGGCAGTACCAGACGTTGTCCGAGAGCTTGCCCAACTGCGGGATGCGGTTGACCACGATGCCCATGGCGCAGCTCCACTGGAACTCGATCGGCACGCCCTTGAGCGCCGGGAAGGTGCGTTCGATGCACGGGCGCAGCTCGCCTTCGATGTCCCGCGAATCCTTGCCCGAGTAGTTGGCGCCACCGCCGAACAGCAGGCGCTTGTCGGCGGTCAGGCGGTAGTAGTCGAGGACGAAGCGGCAGTCGTAGACCGCCAGGTCCTGGGGATTGATCTGCTCGGCCAGCTCGCCCAGTGGCGCGGTGGTGACGATGCCACCCATGGCGGGGAAGATCTTGCCCTTGAGCTGGCGTTTTTCCAGGCGGTGGTAGACATCGCCAGCCAGCAGCACCTGGCGCGCCTCGATGCGGCCCTGGGCGGTGACCACCGCCGGGCGCGGGCCATGGACGATCTCCAGCACCTCGGAGTTTTCGAACACCTGCGCGCCCAGCGCGTGGGCGGCACGGGCTTCGCCCATGCACAGGTTCAGCGGGTGCAGGTGCAGGTTGCGGCGGTTCTTCAACGCGCCCAGGTACAGCGGGCTCTGCAGGTGTTCGGCCACGGCGGTGCGGTCGAGCAACTGCACCTGCTCGCCCATGCCCCGGCGCTGGGCTTCGGCCTCGAAGGCGCGCAGCTCGTCCATGTGCGAGGGTTTCATCGCCGCGTGCAGGTGGCCGCGCTTGAGGTCGCAGGCGATGCCATAGCGCTCAACCCTTTGCTCGATGATCTGGTGGCCACGCCAGCGCAGGTGCCAGATGAAGTCGTCGACCTCGCTGCCCAGGCGCTGGCGCATCTGCGTGCGCATGGCCTCGTCGCCCGACAGGCTGCCGGTGACCTGGCCGCCATTGCGGCCGCTGGCGCCCCAGCCGATGCGGTTGGTCTCGACGATGGCCACCTTCAGGCCGCGCTCGGCCAGTTCCACCGCCGTGGCCACGCCGGTGAAACCGCCGCCGATGATCGCCACGTCCACCTGCTCGGTACCTTGCAGGGTCGGGTACTGGGTCAGGTCGTTGAGGGTGGCGCTGTAGTAGGACGGCGCGCGCTGGGCCGTCCCGTTCTTCACTGCTGCATTCATGATCGTTCCTTCACGGGAATGGAGTAGGGGCTCAGGCCTGGTGCAGGTACCAGCGCCAGTCCTGTTCGCCGACTTCGGCCATGAACTGGCGGTATTCGGCGCGCTTGACCTTGAGGTAGACGCCGAGGAAGCCCTCGCCCAGGGCTTGCCTGGCCCAGCCCGAGCGCTCCAGGGCGTCGAGGGCGGTCAGCCAGTCGGTCGGCAGGTATTCGGTGGCCTGGGCGTAGCCATTGCCCTGTACCGGGGCGCCAGGGTCCAGTTGCTCGCGGATGCCTTGGTGGGCAGCGGCGAGGATTGCCGCCGCTGCCAGATAGGGATTGGCGTCGGCACCGCAGATACGGTGCTCCACATGCCGGCTGTTGGCCGGCCCGCCTGGCACGCGCAGGCTGACGGTACGGTTGTCGACACCCCAGGTCGGCGCCAGCGGTGCATAGCTGTTGGCTTGGAAACGCCGGTAGGAGTTGGCATTGGGGCAGAACAGCAACAGCGATTCATGCAGGTGGCGCAGCATGCCGCCGACCGCCTGGCGCAGCAGCGGGGTGCCGGCCGGGTCGTCGCTGGCGAACAGGTTGCGACCCTCGGCATCGGCCAGGCTCAGGTGCATGTGCATGCCGGTGCCGGCCAGGTGGTCGAACGGCTTGGCCATGAAGCAGGCCTGCATGCCATGGGCGTTGGCCACGCCCTTGACCAGGCGCTTGTAGCGCACGGCCTGGTCCATGGCGGCCAGCGCATCGCCATGCTCCAGGGTGATTTCCACCTGGCCGGGGGCGTATTCGGAGATCGCCGTGCGCGCCGGGATGCCTTGGGCCTTGCACGCGGCATAGAGGTCGGCGAGGAACGGCTCGATCTGCTCCAACTCGCGCAGGCCATAGACCTGGGTGGTGCGCGGCCGGCCGCCGTCCTGGTCCAGTGCCGGCTGCGGACGCCCCTGGGCGTCGCGCTGCTGGTCGAGCAGGTAGAACTCCAGCTCGCAGGCCATCACCGGGTGATAGCCGTCGGCCTCGAGTGCCTCGATGGTGCGCAGCAGCACATGGCGTGGGTCGGCCACGCTGGCTGGCAGCCCTTCGCTGGGGTGCATGCTGACCTGCAGCGCGGCGGTCGGTACACGGCGCCAGGGCAGGCGCACCAGGCTGCCGTCCACGGGGTAGGCGCGACAATCGATATCGCCTACATCCCAGACCAGGCCGGAGTCCTCCACGTCGTCGCCGTTGAGGGTCAGGCCGAGGATGGTGCTGGGCAGTGGCCGGCCGGTCTCGTAGACCGCCAGCAGTTCCTCGCGGTGCAGCAGCTTGCCGCGCGGTACGCCGTTGGCGTCGAGGATGAACAGTTCGAACAGGTCGATATCGGGGTTGTCGGCCAGAAAGCGCCTGGCGTGTTCCGGGTTGTCAAAGTGCATGATGCTGTCGCTCGCGCCCGCAGGCGCACGGGACCACCGTATGCATACGGTCGGTCGGGCTGAAGACGCCGGCCAAGGGCGGCCGGGGTGGGTCAGGCAAGCCGGGGCGACGTATCCGGTGGGCGAGCGTGGCGGCAGTGCCAGAGGGCCCAGAAGGCGAGGATGACATGTACCAGCGGGTTTTCGCCGGCGCGGGCCCGGGCCTTCGGCAGGGAAGGGCGTGACAGCGAGCGCGCGATGATCGGGAGGCGGGTCATGGATCGATACTCACACGAGGCGTAAGGTTGATTAAAGCAGTGAATGGCAACCTTCAGTCCAGGGATGGCTAAACATTGTGGGCGCCCTGGCAACGCTCGCGCCTGTAGATTTCTCTGCCTGGCACGTGATTCGGTAACACCATTGGAGCCCGTGGGAGCCGGCTTGCCGGCGAAGCGGCCTCGATGGCAACGGGAATGCGCCGGTACAGACGGCCCGGAAATCTGCGACAATCCCGCCTCTTCGAAAGCCGATCATGAAAAAAGCAGGGCCGCCTGCCTCATTAGAAAGCCCCATGACAGACCACCACGCCATCGACCAACTGCTGAAGAACCTCGACCACGCCATGATCGCCGACCGCCATCGCCTGCGGCGGCAACTGCACGAGCTGCGCAAGCGTCCCGACGAGGCGCGCCTGGCCCAGTGGGTGGAGAAGGTCCAGGCGTCCTGCGCCCAGGTCACCGCGCGCCAGCAGCGCGTGCCACACATCCGCTACGACGACAGCCTGCCGATCGCCGCCAAGCGCGACGAGATCAAGAAGGCCCTGGCCGAGCACCAGGTGCTGGTGATCGCCGGCGAGACCGGCTCGGGCAAGACCACCCAGTTGCCGAAGATCTGCCTGGAGATGGGCCGTGGCCGCCACGGCCTGATCGCCCACACCCAGCCGCGCCGGATCGCCGCGCGCAGCGTGGCGGCGCGGGTGGCCGAGGAGCTGGGCACGCCGTTGGGTGGGTTGGTCGGCTACCAGGTGCGTTTCGAGGACCAGAGCGATGCCAATACCTTGGTCAAGCTGATGACCGACGGCATCCTGCTGGCCGAGACCCAGCACGACCGCTTCCTCGAGCGCTACGATACGATCATCGTCGACGAGGCCCACGAGCGCAGCCTGAACATCGACTTCCTGCTCGGCTACCTCAAGACCCTGCTGCACCGCCGTCCGGAGCTCAAGCTGATCATCACCTCGGCGACCATCGACCTGGAGCGTTTCTCCAAGCATTTCGATGGTGCACCGATCATCGAGGTGTCCGGGCGAACCTACCCGGTCGAAACCTGGTACCGCCCGCTGACCAGCGAGCAGGACGAAGAAGGCAACCCGGTCGAGGACGACCTCACCGTCGACCAGGCGATCCTCGCCACCCTGGATGAGCTGGCACAGCACGAGCGCAGCGAAGGCAAGGGGCCGGGCGACGTGCTGGTGTTCCTGCCGGGCGAGCGGGAGATCCGCGATGCCGCGGAGATCCTGCGCAAGGCCCAGTTGCGTCACACCGAGATCCTGCCGCTGTATGCGCGCCTGTCACCGGCCGAGCAACAGCGGATCTTCCAGCCCCATGCCGGGCGCCGCGTGGTGCTGGCCACCAACGTCGCCGAGACCTCGCTGACCGTGCCGGGCATTCGCTACGTGATCGACACCGGCACCGCGCGCATCAGCCGCTACAGCTACCGTGCCAAGGTCCAGCGCCTGCCGATCGAGGCGGTGTCCCAGGCCAGCGCCAACCAGCGCAAGGGCCGCTGCGGCCGGGTCGAACCGGGCATCTGCGTGCGCCTGTACAGCGAAGAGGATTTCAACAGCCGGCCGGCCTTCACCGACCCGGAGATCCTGCGCACCAACCTGGCGGCGGTGATCCTGCAGATGCTGCACCTGCGCCTCGGCGCGATCGATGCCTTCCCGTTCATCGAACCGCCGGATGGCAAGGCCATCAGCGACGGCTTCAACCTGTTGCAGGAGCTGTCGGCAGTCAACCGCGAGAATCAGCTGACGCCACTGGGTCGCCAGCTGGCGCGCCTGCCGATCGACCCTCGGTTGGGCCGCATGCTGCTCGAAGGCGCGCGCCTGGGCAGCCTGCAGGAGGTGCTGATCGTCGCCAGTGCCCTGTCGGTGCAGGACCCACGCGAACGCCCGCCGGAGCGCCAGCAGGCCGCCGACCAGGCGCATGCCCAGTGGAAGGATGTCGACTCCGACTTCGCCGCGCTGGTCAACCTGTGGCGCGGCTTCGAGGAGCAGCGTCAGGCGCTGACCGCCAACCCGCTGCGCAACTGGTGCCGCAAGCAGTTCCTCAACTACCTTCGCCTTCGCGAGTGGCGGGATGCCCATCGCCAGTTGGCGCTGATCTGCCGTGACCTGCAGTTGGCGGTGAACAAGGAGCCGTCCGACTACCAGAAGGTGCACAAGGCGATCCTCAGCGGCCTGCTCAGCCAGGTCGGCCACAAGACCGAGGAGGGCGACTACCAGGGGGCCCGCCAGCGTCGCTTCTGGGTTCACCCGTCCTCGGGCCTGGGCCGCAAGCGCCCACAGTGGGTGATGGCCGCCGAACTGGTGGAGACGACCAAGCTGTACGCGCGCATGGTGGCCAGGATCGAGCCGGACTGGATCGAGCCGCTGGCGACCCACCTGGTGAAGAAGAACCACTTCGAGCCGCACTGGGAGAAGAAGCGGGGGCAGGTGGTGGCCTACGAGCAGATCACCTTGTACGGGTTGATCCTGGTCGGGCGCCGGCCGGTGCACTTCGGCCCGATCGACCCGGTGGTGTCGCGTGAGCTGTTCATCCGCGAGGGGTTGGTCGGCGGCCAGATCCAGTCGCGGGCCAAGTGCCTGTCGGCCAACAAGCGCCTGCTCGAGCAACTTGACGAGCTGGAGGCCAAGGCCCGTCGTCGCGACATCCTTGCCGATGAAGAAACCCTCTACGCCTTCTACGAGGCACGCCTGCCGGCGGAGATCCACCAGACCGCGACTTTCGACAGCTGGTACCGGATCAACAGTCAGAAGGACCCGAACCTTCTGATCATGCGCGAGGAAGACGTGCTGGCCCGCGAGGCCAGCGAAGTCACCGCGGCGCAGTATCCAGACCATCTGCAGATCGGCGAACTGCGCCTGCCGCTGACCTATCACTTCGAGCCGGGCCACCCGCGTGACGGCGTGACCGTGCGGGTACCGGCGCCATTGTTGCCGAACCTGCCGGGCGAGCGCCTGGAGTGGTTGGTGCCGGGCCTGCTGGAAGCCAAGTGCGTGGCCCTGGTGCGCAACCTGCCCAAGGCCCTGCGCAAGAACTTCGTGCCGGTGCCGGACTTCGTCAAGGCTGCGTTGTCGCGCATGGCCTTCGGCCAGGGCGCCCTGGCGCAATCGCTGGGCCAGGAGTTGCTGCGCATGACGGGCGCACGGGTGTCCGATGAGGCCTGGGCGGAAGCGGCAAGCCTGGTGGAAGGGCACCTGCGCATGAACATCGAGGTGGTCGACGGCCAGGGCAAGTTCCTCGGCGAAGGCCGCGACCTGGCCGAGCTGACCGCGCGCTTCGCCGCCGCCAGCCAGGCCGCGCTGGCCCTGCCGCGCAACGAGAAGGCCGAGCAGCCGGTGCAAGCCAAGGCCTTCGCCGAGGTGGCGCAGACCGCCCAGCAGAAGATCGCCGGCCTGTCGCTGACGGTCTACCCGGCGCTGGTGGAAGAAAACGGCACGGTGCGCGAGGGGCGCTTCTCGACCCAGGCCGAGGCCGAGTTCCAGCACCGTCGTGCCCTGCAGCGCCTGTTGCTGCAGCAACTGGCCGAGCCTGCCAAGTTCCTGCGCGGCAAGCTGCCGGGGCTGACCGAGCTGGGCCTGCTGTACCGCGAACTGGGGCGGGTCGAGGCGTTGGTGGAGGACATCCTGCTGGCCAGCCTCGACAGTTGCATCCTCGAAGGCGAGGCGCAACTGCCACGGGACGGTGCGGCGCTGGCCGGGCTTGCCGAGCGCAAGCGTGGCAGTTGGGCCGAGCACGCCGAACGCCTGGCCCGCCAGACGCTGGAGGTGCTCAAGCTGTGGCACGGCCTGCAGAAGCGCTTCAAGGGCAAGATCGACCTGAGCCAGGCGGTGGCGCTCAACGACATCAAGCAGCAACTTGCCAACCTGGTCTACCCGGGCTTCGTCCGCGAGACGCCGGCGGCCTGGTTCAAGGAGCTGCCGCGTTACCTCAAGGCGGTGGAACTGCGCCTGGAGAAGCTCGGCGCCCAGGTGCAGAAGGACCGGGTCTGGAGTGGCGAGCTGAGCAACCTGTGGGCCCAGTACAAGGCCCGCGCCGACAAGCATGCCCAGGAAGGCAAGCGTGACGAGCAACTGACCCTGTACCGCTGGTTGCTGGAGGAATACCGGGTGTCGTTGTTCGCCCAGCAACTGGGTACCAAGGTGCCGGTTTCCGACAAACGTTTGGGCAAGCAGTGGAGCCAGGTGGAGGGATAAACTTCCACACTTGTGGCACTATTGGTGCAATTTGGGGCCGCGGTGCGGCCCTTGGCGGGCAAGCCCGCTGCCACAGGTCATGCGCTCTCGCGCTGTGGAGGCGGGCTTGCCGACGAACGAACGCGAAGCGCTTGTCTTAAAGTTGGCACTAAGGTGCCATTATTCCAGCCAGCGCCACATGGCGATGGCCTTTGACCAGAGGAACGACCGTGCATAACGTCGTGATCAGCGGCACCGGCCTGTATACCCCGGCCCAGAGCATTTCCAACGAAGAGCTGGTGGATTCCTTCAATACCTGGGTGCACCAGTACAACCACGACAACGCCGCCGCCATCGAGCGTGGCGAGCTCGAAGCCCTGGCCGAGTCCAGCGCCGCCTTCATCGAGAAAGCCTCGGGGATCAAGAGCCGCTTCGTCATGGACAAGGCCGGCATCCTCGATCCGCAACGCATGAAGCCACGCCTGCCGGAGCGCTCCAACGACGAGCCGTCGATCCTCTGCGAGATGGCCGTCGCTGCCGCCCGCCAGGCCCTGGAGCGCGCCGGCCGCAGCGCCGCCGACGTCGATGGGGTGATCGTCGCCTGCTCCAACCTGCAGCGCCCGTACCCGGCCATCGCCATCGAGGTGCAGCAGGCGCTGGGCATCCAGGGGTTCGCCTTCGACATGAACGTGGCCTGTTCCTCGGCTACCTTCGGCATCCAGACCGCCGCCAACAGCGTGCAGTTGGGGCAGGCCCGCGCGGTGCTGATGGTCAACCCGGAGATCTGCACCGGCCACCTGAACTTCCGTGACCGCGACAGCCACTTCATCTTCGGCGATGCCGCCACCGCGGTGCTGATCGAGCGTGCCGACCGGGCCACTTCGGCCCACCAGTTCGAGATCGTCAGCAGCAAGTTGCTGACCCAGTTCTCCAACAACATCCGCAACAACTTCGGCTTCCTCAACCGCGCGGCGGAGGAGGGCATCGGCGCGCCGGACAAGTTGTTCGTCCAGGAAGGCCGCAAGGTGTTCCGCGAGGTCTGCCCGATGGTCGCCGAGTTGATTGGCCAGCACCTGGCGGAGAACGACCTGCAACCTGGCGATGTCAAGCGATTCTGGCTGCACCAGGCGAACCTGAGCATGAACCACCTGATCGTCAAGAAACTGGTTGGCCGCGACGTGGCTGAGGAAGATGCGCCGGTGATCCTCGACCGTTATGCCAATACCAGCTCGGCGGGGTCGGTGATTGCCTTCCACCTGTACCAGGATGACTTGGCGAAAGGTTCGCTGGGGGTGCTGAGTTCGTTTGGCGCGGGGTATTCGATTGGCAGCGTGATTCTGCGCAAGCGCTGATCGGTACCGGCTTGCCGGTCAATTGAAACGCTCAGTCGCTTTGGGCGCGAAGCGGCCTCGGCATTAGACAAAAAAGCGGGAAGTACCGGATGGGGTCGGTACTTCCCGCTTGGGTGACGCAGGTAGCCCGCGCTTAGAACTTGGCTTCCAGGTCGACCTGCAGGGTGTCGACATCAGCATTGCTGTTGGGCAATTGCGACAGGTCGGTCTTGGCCATCAGGTAGGCCGCGCCCAAGGAGAAGTTCTTGTCGATCTCGTAGCCGACCTTGAACTTGTGCCCACGCGAACCGGTGAAGCCGGCACCGAAGTCGGAGTCGGTGAACAGGCTGACCACGGCATTGCGCTGTACGTCGCGGTAGTTGTAGTCGAGGCTCCAGGAACCGACCTTGGTCTTCAGGCCCGCCAGCCAGGCCTTGTCCGCACCATCGGTGCTGTCTGTGTTCTTGACGAACTGGCCATAGGCCGACAACGGGATGGCGAAGCCGGTGAAGTCCAGTTGCCCGAAACCTTCCACCAGGTTGAACTCGTTGGTGGTGTTGCCGAAGTTCTGCAGGGCGGTCGAGCTCTTGTCGTTGTCATAGCCGTAGATGCTGCCGCCCACGGTGACCTTGACGGTGTCGGCAAGACCGAAGCGCGTGCCCAACTGGCCGTGGTAGAGCTGCGCGTCGTGCTTGAACTGCACGCCGTCGCCGTCGACGTTATCCTTCAGGTTGTAGTGGCCGGCGCTCGCGAACAGCTCGGCACCGCCCAGGTCGGTCTTGTAGGTGACGGCGATACCTTCCGGGTTGATGTCGCTGTCCCAGATGATGTCGCCCATGCTCACCCAGGGCTGGTTCATCTTGCCGCCGATCAGGTGCAGGCCCGGCAGGGCGGTCGGGTGCCAGTCGAGGTAGGCCAGGTCGACCCACAGCGATTTCTTGTCGAAGTAGTTGTCCAGGCTCTGGTTGGTGGATCGGGCATCGGAACTGCTGCCGGTGGCCACGCGCACACCGGCGTCCACCTGCGGGTTGATCTCGCTGTAGAAGCCGACCCGGGCGCGGACCCGTTCACGGTCCTGGTTGTTGCTGCGGCTGTTGGGGTTGTCGACGTTGACGTCTTCGTAGCGCAGGCGCACGTCACCCTTGATCTGGGTCTTGGCGGCCCAGGCCACTTTCTGCTCAAAGGAGCTCAGGCGATCGGCCTGTGCCTTCTGGTCTGCCTTTTCCTTGGTTTCCTGAGCCAGATCGGCCTGCAGTTCGTTGTACTGCGCCTCGTTGATCGAGCCATTGGCGCGGAGCATCTCGAGCAGCTTGGCGTCAACTGCAGCACTGGCCGGAGCGCTCAGGGCCAGCATCATGCCGGTGAGGCTTGCTCCGGTAAGTGTAGAAACAAGACGCATAAGGTTCTCCCTGTTGAAAAAAAGTGGGGAGGCTCTTGGCGCCCGCCCCGAGTTGGCATGTCTTCGGAAAAGCCCTGGCTAGACGGGTTGCCGGGGCTTCGAAAAACAGGCGCAAGTATTGCGAGGGGGAGTGACAGAATGATGTCTATTTGATGGCGCTGCGGTTAAGTGAGCACGTCATGATTTGAGTGTCATGGCACTCTTCCGGGATACTGGCGGCTCTTTCGCAGCGAGTCGAAATCGTGACCAGCCTGTACAGCCTTGCCCATCTGCGCGATCTTCCGGCGGCGACCTGGGATGCCCTGGTGCCTGATGGCCAGCCGTTCCTGCGCCATGCATTCCTCAGTGCGCTGGAAGACAGCGCCAGTGTCGCGCCGTCGACCGGTTGGGCGGCCGAACACCTGGTGCTGGAGCGCGAGGGGCAGGTCCGGGCGTTGCTGCCGGCCTATCGCAAGTGGCATTCGTTCGGGGAGTACGTGTTCGACCATGGCTGGGCCGATGCCTGCGAGCGGGCCGGGATCGCCTACTACCCGAAGCTGCTCGGCGCGGTGCCGTTCAGCCCGGTGAGCGGGCCGCGCCTGCTGGCCGCCGACGCGGCCGATGGCCTGCTTCTGCTGCAGGCGATACCCGAGTACCTGGGCAAGGGCGAGTTGAGTGGCGCGCATATCAATTTCACCGACAAGGCCGTGGACGATCAGCTCGCTGGCCTGCCGGGCTGGCTGGAGCGCCTGGGTTGCCAGTTTCACTGGCGCAATCGCGGTTACCGGGACTTTCAGGATTTCCTCGACACCCTCAGCTCGCGCAAGCGCAAGCAGTTGCGCAAGGAGCGCGAGCAGGTGGCCGGGCAGGGCATCGACTTCCACGGGTACCGTGGCGATGAGTTGACGCAGGTGCAGTGGGACTTCGTCTACCTGTGCTACGCCAACACCTATGCGGTGCGCCGTCGCACGCCGTACCTGACCCGGAGCTTCTTCAGCCTGCTGGCCGAGCGCATGCCCGAGGCGGTCCGCGTGGTGATGGCCCGCCAGGGCGGGCGTGACGTGGCCATGGCCTTGAGCCTGGTCGGTGGCGACAGCCTGTATGGGCGCTATTGGGGCTGCCTGGACGAATTCGACCGGCTGCACTTCGAGACCTGCTTCTACCAGGGCATGGATTTCGCCATTGGCGAGGGGCTGCAGCGTTTCGACGCTGGCGCCCAGGGGGAGCACAAGCTGATCCGTGGTTTCGAGCCGGTGCTCACGCGGTCATGGCATTACCTGCGCCACCCGGGGTTGCGCCGGGCGGTGGAGGACTTCCTCGCCCAGGAGCGGGTGGGGGTGAAGGCCTACGCCGAGGAGGCCCGGCGGCTGTTGCCCTATCGCCGTGGGGGATGACGGGATTCGAGCTGCAAGCTTGCAGCCACCGTCAGTCCACGCCAACGAACCCGCCGGTCTGGTGGTGCCATAGGCGTGCATAGAGCCCCTGCTGGGCCAGCAGCTCGGCATGGCTGCCGCTTTCGACGATGTGCCCCTTGTCCAGTACCACCAGGCGGTCCATGCGGGCGATGGTGGACAGGCGGTGAGCGATGGCGATCACCGTCTTGCCCTGCATCAGGGTTTCCAGGCTCTCCTGGATCGCCGCCTCGACTTCCGAGTCCAGTGCCGAAGTGGCCTCGTCCATGATCAGGATCGGCGCATTCTTCAGCAGCACCCGGGCAATGGCGATGCGTTGGCGCTGGCCACCCGAGAGCTTGACCCCGCGCTCGCCCACGTGGGCATCGAAGCCCGTGCGCCCCTGGGCGTCGGACAACTGTGGAATGAACTCGTCGGCCCGGGCCCGGCGTACCGCTTCCCAGACCTCTGCCTCGCTGGCGTCCGGCCGGCCGTACAGCAGGTTGTCGCGGATCGAGCGGTGCAGCAGCGAGGTGTCCTGGGTGATCATGCCGATCTGCGCGCGCAGGCTGGCCTGGTTGACCTCGGCGATGTCCTGGCCGTCGATGAGGATACGCCCGCTTTCCACGTCGTACAGGCGCAGCAGCAAGTTGACCAGGGTCGACTTGCCGGCCCCGGAGGGGCCTATCAGGCCGATCTTCTCGCCCGGGCGGATATCCAGGTTCAACCCGTCGATGACCTTGCCGCCCTTGCCGTAGTGGAAGCCCACGTCGTCGAAGCGCACGGCGCCGCGGCTGACCTTGAGCGCGGGGGCATCGGGCCTGTCGGTGACGCTGACCGGCTGGGCGATGGTCTGCAGGCCGTCCTGGACCATGCCGATGTTCTCGAAGATGCCGTTGACCACCCACATGATCCAGCCGGACATGTTGACGATGCGGATCACCAGGCCGGTGGCCAGGGCGATGGCACCGACGGTGATCAGCGACTGGCTCCACAACCACAGGGCCAGTGCCGTGGTGCCGGCCACCAGCAGGCCGTTGAGGCTGGTGATGACCACATCCATGCTGGTGATGACCCGTGAGGCCAGCTGGGTCTTCTCGGTCTGTTCGCTGATCGCCTCGCGGGCGTACTGTTGTTCGAAGTCGGTATGGGCGAACAGCTTGAGGGTGGCGATGTTGGTATAGCCGTCGACGATCCGCCCCATCAGCTTGGAGCGGGCGTCAGAGCTGATCACCGAGCGCTCCTTGACCCGTGGCACGAAGTAGCAGAGCGCACCGATGTAGCAGGCGATCCAGGCCAGCAGCGGCAGCATCAGGCGCCAGTCGGCCTCGGCGAACAGCACCAGCGAGCTGATCGCGTAGATCAGCACGTGCCACAGGGCATCCACCGCCTGCACTGCCGAATCGCGCAGGGAGTTGCCGGTCTGCATGATGCGCTGGGCGATGCGCCCGGCGAAGTCGCTCTGGAAGAAGTTCAGGCTCTGCTTGAGCACGTAGGTGTGGTTCTGCCAGCGGATCAGGCTGGTCATGCCCGGGCTGATGGTCTGGTGTACCAGCAGGTCGTGCAGGCCGAAGAACAGCGGGCGCAGCACGAGGATCACCACCAGCATCCAGATCAGCTCGCCGCCGTGCCGGCTGAAGAACTCGGCGCCCGGGGTGACCTGGGCCAGGTCGATGATCCGGCTCAGGTAGCCGAACATGGCCACCTCGATCAACGCGGCGACCAGGCCGACCACCAGCAGGGCGACGAAGCTCGGCCAGACCTGGCGCAGGTAGTACAGGTAGAACGGCAGCACCTTGCTCGGCGGCGCTTCGCTTGGCGCTTCGCGGAAGATATCGATCAGTTGCTCGAAGCGGCGGTACAGCATGGATGAAATGGCTCCTGTTCCCTCGGCCGTCAGGCGGTGTCACGTCCCTGTGAACCGCTCGGTCAGTCGATGCGTTTGGCGGACTTGATGTACACCGGGTCGGCCGGTACATCGCGCATGCCCTTCTTGATGGTGGTCGGCGAATTGACGATCTGGTCGACCACTTCCATGCCCTTGGTCACCTTGCCGAACACCGCGTAGCCACGGTCGCGCCCCGGATTGAGGAAGGCGTTGTCGGCGACGTTGATGAAGAACTGGCTGGTGGCCGAGTTCGGGTCGGAGGTGCGGGCCATGGCGATGGTGCCGCGGGTGTTCTCCAGACCGTTGCTGGCCTCGTTGCGGATCGGATCGCGGGTGGGCTTTTGCACCATGGCGTCGGTGAAGCCGCCACCCTGGGCCATGAAGCCTGGGATCACGCGGTGGAAGATGGTGTTGTTGTAGAAGCCGCTGTCGACGTATTCGAGGAAGTTCTTCGTGCTGATCGGGGCCTTTTCGGCATTCAGCTCGATTTCGACCTGGCCGAAACTGGTATCCAGCACTACGTGCGGGGTCTTGTCGGAAGCCATGACGCTGGTGGCGAAGGCAACCGAGCAGGCGGCGAGCAGGAGTTTTTTCAGCATGGGCTCAAAGATCCTTGAGAGGTGGAAGCGGCTGCAAGGAATTGCAGCAGGGTCTGGTTGAAGACCTCGGGTTGGTCCAGGGGCGTAGCGTGCCGGGAATCGTCGATGACCGCCAGCCTTGCCAGGGGCATCAAGGCGACGTAGCGCTCCTTCAGTTGTATCGGCGTGTAATCGTGGTCGGCGCTGATCACCAGGGTGGGACAGTGGATCTGGCCGATGCGTTCCACCACGCCCCAGTCGACGATGGCATCGAAGCTCTTGAGGTAGGCCCGCTTGTCGTTGCGCGCCCAGCGCTGCGCCATCTTCTGCCGCAGTTCGCCCTGCTCGGGCTTGGGGAACAGGCGTTCGGCCAGACCCTTGCCGATGGTCTCGACGCTCAGCAGGCGTGCCAGGCCCCAGCGCTTGGCCCACCAGATCCAGTCGGCGCGGGTGCGTCGCTTGACCTCCGGGGCGCTGTTGACGATGCACAGGCTGCGTAGCCAGCCGGGGTGGTCGACGGCGAACTGGAAGCCCACCATGCCCCCCATGGACAGGCCGACGAGATGCACCGGGCCTGTCTGCAGGTGTTCCAGCAGGGCCAGCAGGTCTTCGCTGAAGGTGGCGATCTCATAGCCGTCGCGGGGCTTGTCGGAGCGGCCGTGGCCACGGATGTCCATGAGGATGAGGCGGTAGTGCTGGCTCAGCACGGGGACCTGCAGTTCCCAGTCCTGGCAGCTGGAACCCAGGCCGTGCAGCAGTACCAGGGGTTCGCCCTGGCCATATTCCTCGTAGTGCAGCGTGCATCCTTCGTGTTCGAAATAGGCCATGGGCGCGGTCCTCTCAGGCTTGCGGGGGGGCTGCGAAGGGCACGTCCAGTGGCGCGGTGTCGAAATTGCGCAGCAGTTCGATGAGGATCTGCGTGGCCGGACCCAAGGTCTTGTCCTTGTTCGAGTAAAGGTAGAACAGCGGATGGCGGCTGCCACCCTGGTCCAGCGGCAAGGGCTTGAGCACGCCGTCGCGCAGCTCGCGCTCGATCATGTGCCGAGGCAGCCAGGCGAACCCCAGGCCGCTGCTGACGAAGGTGGCGGCGGTGCCCAGGCTGCCGACCGTCCAGCGCTGTTCGGCGCCGAGCCAGCCGACGTCGCGCGGCTGGGCACGGCCGGAGTCGCGGATCACCACCTGCAACTGGCTTTCCAGGTCCTGGAAGGTGATTTCCCGGCCCAGGCGGTGCAGGCTGTGCTCGGGGTGGGCGACGGCGATGAACTCCACGGCACTGAGCTCGGCGCCCAGGTAGCCGCCGATGTTGTAGCTGCTGATGGCCAGGTCGGCGATGCCTTCGTGCAGCACCTCCTCGACCCCGGACAACACCTCCTCGCGCAGGCGTACCCGGCACCCGCGGCTCTGCGGCATGAAGGCGCTCAGGGCGCGCACCAGGCGGGTGCTGGGGTAGGCGGCATCGACCACCACGCGCACTTCGGCCTCCCAGCCTTGTTCCATGTGGTGGGCCAGGTCCTCGAGTTGGCTGGCTTGCTTGACCAGATGGCGCGAGCGGCGCAGCAGCACGTTGCCGGCTTCGGTCAGTACCGCCTTGCGCCCGTCTATCCGTAGCAACGGCACGCCCAGTTGCTCCTGCATGCGCGCCACGGTGTAGCTCACCGAGGATTGCGAGCGGTGCAGGGCCTCGGCGGCCTGGGCGAACCCACCGTGATCGACCACTGCCTGCAGGGTTCGCCACTGATCCAGGGTTACGCGCGGCGCTTTCATCTTCGGCTCCTGTTGTCCTAAGCTGCGCTCTTTCAAGGAGAGCGCCCATGAAGAAATGTTGTGCGGCATTGCTGATGTGCCTGCCCCTCGGGGCCATGGCTTACCCCATCGACGTGGAGAAGCAACTGGACGGGGTCAAGCTCGACTACACGGCCTACGACACCGCCTACGACATCGGTGCGATCACCCTGAACAACTATGGTCAGGTGCCTGCGGCATGCCGGGTGATCTTGCGCAACGGCCCAGAGGCGCCGCGGGTGCGGCGGGTGAACGTGCCCGCCGGCAAAAGCGTGGACGTTACCGCCAAGTTCAACCGGCAGATCATCAGGCTGCGGATCGCAGTGAACTGCAAAGCGGAATAAACGGATTAGTCGATAGATTGAACCCACTTTTTACGCTTTTTTATCGATAGGTCAAGCCTTAATCTCACCTCCATCGAATCGCAACCCTTTGTTCGCCGATGGAGGCTTCCATGTCCCGCGTATTGATCATCGAAAGCAGCGCCCGCCAGCAGGATTCCGTTTCCCGTCAACTGACCCGTGATTTCATCCAGCAGTGGCAGGCGGCCCACCCGGGCGACGAGATCACCGTGCGTGACCTGGCGGTGACGCCGGTGCCGCACCTGGATGCCGACCTGCTCGGTGGCTGGACGAAGCCCGAGGAGCAGCGCAGCGCTGCTGAACTGGAGGCCCTGGCGCGTTCCAACGCGCTCACCGACGAGCTGCTGGCCGCCGACGTGCTGGTGATGGCCGCGCCGATGTACAACTTCACCATCCCCAGTACCCTCAAGGCCTGGCTGGACCATGTGCTGCGCGCCGGCATCACCTTCAAGTACACCCCCACCGGCCCGCAGGGGCTGCTGGTCGGCAAGCGCGCCATCGTCCTGACCGCCCGTGGCGGCCTGCATGCCGGTGCCGCCAGCGATCACCAGGAACCCTACCTGCGCCAGGTCATGGCCTTCATCGGCATCCACGACGTGACCTTCATCCATGCCGAAGGCCTGAACATGAGCGGCGACTTCCACGAGAAGGGCCTGAACCAGGCCAAGGCCAGGCTGGCGGCGGTGGCCTGAGCCGCGACGAATTCCCAACCCCCTGACACCCGTTGCTCCTTGGGTGTGCCTGCCCGGCCATGACATGGCCGGGCTTTTTTATGAGCGGAACTCATGTCGCCTGTTCGGGCCCATTGGCGGGCTTGTCCACGAATGGGACAGCGCGAATACTGCCGATTCCAGGGCTCCGTGTTGCCGTAAGGTATCTCGACCCGCTAAGGTCGCCGCCTTGATGGGGAAGAGGCAACCATGGGCTACCTGATTATCGTCGCGCTGATCCAAGCGTTTTCCTTCAGCCTGATCGGCGAATACCTGGCCGGGCATGTGGACAGCTACTTCGCCGTGCTGGCCCGGGTGGTGCTGGCTGGGCTGGTGTTCCTGCCGCTGACCCGCTGGCGCCGGGTGGAGCCAGGTTTCATGCGCGGGATGCTGCTGATCGGCGCGTTGCAGTACGGCATCACCTACGTCTGCCTGTACCTGAGCTTCCGTGTGCTGACGGTGCCGGAGGTGTTGCTGTTCACCATCCTCACACCGTTGCACGTGACCCTGATCGAGGACGCCCTGAACCGCCGTTTCAACCCGTGGGCACTGCTCGCCGCCCTGGTGGCCGTGGCCGGTGCGGGCGTGATCCGCATGGACAGCATCAGCGGCGACTTCTTCATGGGCTTCCTGCTGCTGCAACTGGCCAACTTCACCTATGCCGCCGGGCAGGTGCTGTACCGGCATCTGGTGGCCCGTCACCCCAGCGACCTGCCGCACTACAAGCGTTTCGGTTACTTCTACCTGGGAGCGCTGGCCGTCGTGCTGCCGGCTTTCCTGCTGTTCGGCAACGCCCAGCAGTTGCCGAGTACCGACGTGCAGTGGCTGGTGCTGTTGTTCCTCGGCCTGTGCCCGACCGCTCTGGGCCTGTACTGGTGGAACAAGGGCGCCTGCCTGGTTTCCGGGGCGACGCTGGCGGTGATGAACAACCTGCACGTACCGGTGGGGTTGCTGCTGAACCTGTTGATCTGGAACCAGGACGAACCGCTGGGGCGGTTGTTCATTGGCGGTGCGGTGATCCTGGCGTCGGTGTGGATGAGCCGGTTGGGGAGCCGCGTATCGTTACCGTTGGGCGGTAAGGTTTGAGCGGCCTTGCCGGGGGCAACGTACCGATCGAAAACATCGCGGCCTGACCAAAATCCAGCTTGCCCAGCGTATTGGTATCACCCGGCAGAAACTGAGCGAGATCGAAAGGGGGTCGCTGACCGTGGCGATGTCCTACTACTGTCGAGCGCTGAGTGCCTTGGGGTGTGAACTCGAGGTGGTACCAAGGCGAATGCCTACGCTGGATGAATTGGGTTGGCGCTTGCCTTGAGCAACCAGAAGTCGATTTTCGCATCGCGGCTGTACCTGCTCGAGTTTGGCAGGCGTTGCCGTGTCGAGGATCCGCGGGAGCGGATACGCGAAATTTTGCAGGCGCTGGAGGGCACGTTGCTCCACCAGCGGGAGCTGGTGGAGCGGGCGCCTTTGATTGCCAAGGCCATCAGCAAGAGCGCGGAGCCCTTCGAGATGACCTTCGGTTGAGCGGGGCTGGTCGCTCGAATACGAGCATGAGTATCAGCCCTACAGGCCATTAGGCCTCGGCCAGCTCGTCCAGCCGCTGCGCCTGCGCGCTCGCCTGCGGCCTGGTGGCCAATCCGACGCGCATGTCGTTGCCGCTCGGCTGCTGGTACAGGCTCAAGCCGAATTCCGGCAACACCGCCAGCAGGTAGTCGAAGATATCCCCCTGGATACGCTCGTACTCGGCCCACACCGTGGTCCTGGTAAAGCAGTAGATCTCCAGCGGCACGCCTTCGGCGGTGGCCTGCATCTGGCGGACCATGCAGGTCATGTTCGGGTGCACGTCGGGGTGGTTCTTCAGGTAGGCCAGGGCAAAGGCGCGGAAGGTGCCGATGTTGGTCAGCTTGCGGCGGTTGGCGGCGAGCTCGGCCACCGGCCCCAGGGCCTCGTTCCAGCTCTGCAGTTCCTCGCGCTTGCCGGCCAGGTAGTCGCCCAGCAGGCGTACCTGGGTCAGGCGCTGTTCTTCCTCGCCGGTCAGGAAGCGCACGCCCGCGGCGTCGATGAACAGGCTGCGCTTGATGCGGCGCCCGCCGGACTGCTGCATGCCGCGGTAATTCCGGAACGACTCGGACATCAGGCGCCAGGTGGGGATCGAGACGATGGTCTTGTCGAAGTTCTGCACCTTGACCGTGTGCAGGGTGATGTCCACCACGTCGCCGTCGGCGCCGACCTGGGGCATCTCGATCCAGTCGCCGACATGGAGCATGTCGTTGCTGGTCAACTGCACGCTGGCGACGAACGACAGCAGGGTGTCCTTGTACACCAACAGCAGCACCGCCGACATGGCGCCAAGGCCGGACAGCAGCAACAGCGGCGAGCGGTCGATCAGGGTGGCGACGATGACGATGGAGGCGAACACCCACAGCATGAGCTTGGCCAGTTGCACGTAGCCCTTGATCGAGCGGGTACGGGCGTGTTCGGTGCGCGCGTAGATGTCCAGCAGGGCATCGAGCAGGCACGACAGGGCCAGGCTCAGGAACAGCAGGGTGAAGGCCAGGGCGAGGTTGCCGAGGAAGTGCTGGGCAGTGTCGTTGAGTTCCGGCACCAGCTTCAGGCCGAACTGCACCACCAGCGATGGCGTGGTCTGGGCCAGGCGATGGAGCACCTTGTTATGGCGCAGGTCGTCGAGCCACTTGAGGGCCGGCTGGCGGGCCAGTAGGCGGCTGGCGTGCAACACCAGGAAACGTGCCAGGCGGCCGATCAGTATGGAGATCAGCAGCAGTACCGCGAGGCCGAGGGCGGCATGTAGCATGGGGTGTTGGTCGAGGGTGCCCCAGAGATCCAGGGTGTCGTGCCAGAGTCGTTGGATATCCATGAGGATCTAGACAGTCCATAGTTGCGAAACGAAGCATTATTAGAACGCGGACCGATGCAAAGGTGCCAAAAGAAATTCGGCTCCGACCGCGGAAAACGTTACCCTATGCAACCGAATTGTCCGCATCTGCCCGAGGTACACCCGTGTTTTCCCAATTCGCCCTGCACGAACGCCTGCTCAAAGCCGTGGCCGAGCTGAACTTTGTCGAGCCGACCCCGGTGCAGGCGGCGGCCATTCCCCTGGCCCTGCAAGGGCGTGACCTGCGGGTGACCGCGCAGACCGGCAGCGGCAAGACCGCAGCCTTCGTCCTGCCGGTGCTCGATCGCCTGGTCGACCTGCGCGAGCGCCGTGTGGAGATCCGTGCGCTGATCCTACTGCCGACCCGCGAGTTGGCCCAGCAGACCCTCAAGCAAGTGCAGCGCTTCTCCCAGTTCACCTACGTCAAGTCGGGCCTGGTCACCGGGGGCGAGGACTTCAAGGAGCAGGCCGCGTTGCTGCGCAAGGTGCCGGACGTGCTGATCGGCACCCCCGGCCGCCTGCTCGAGCACCTCAATGCCGGCAACCTCGACCTGTCCCACGTCCAGGTGCTGGTGCTGGACGAGGCCGACCGCATGCTCGACATGGGCTTCGCCGAAGACATGGAGCGCCTGTGCCAGGAATGCGCCAATCGCGAGCAGACCCTGCTGTTCTCCGCCACCACCGGCGGTGCGGCCCTGCGCGACATCATCGGCAAGGTCCTCAAGGACCCTGAGCACCTGATGCTCAACAGCGTCTCGCAACTGGCCGAGGGCACCCGCCAGCAGATCATCACGGCCGACCACGACCAGCACAAGGAACAGATCGTCCAGTGGCTGCTGGAGAACGAGAGCTACCAGAAGGCGATCGTCTTCACCAATACCCGGGCCTGGGCCGACCGCCTGTATGGGCACCTGGTGGCCAAGGACGTCAAGGCGTTCGTGCTGCATGGCGAGAAGGACCAGAAGGACCGCAAGCTGGCCATGGAACGCTTCAAGCAGGGCGGCTCCAAGGTGCTGGTGGCCACCGACGTGGCGGCCCGCGGCCTGGACATCGACGGCCTGGACCTGGTGATCAACTTCGACATGCCGCGCAGTGGCGATGAGTACGTGCACCGCGTCGGCCGTACCGGCCGGGCAGGGGGCGAGGGGCTGGCGATCTCGCTGATCTGCCATAACGACTGGAACCTGATGTCGAGCATCGAGCGCTACCTCAAGCAGCAGTTCGAGCGGCGGGTCATCAAGGAGGTCAAGGGCACCTACAGCGGGCCGAAGAAGGTCAAGGCCTCGGGCAAGGCCGCGGGCAGCAAGAAGAAAAAGGTCGAGAAGAAAGCCGCCGAGAAGAAGGGCGCGGCCAAGCGCAAGCCTGCGGCGAAGCCGAAGGCCAAGGCACCGCTGGCCAGCGCCGATGGCATGGCGCCGCTGAAGAAGCGCAAGCCAGCGGCTGAATAAAAGCCTCGGCTTTTGCAGGTAATGCCGTTCACTTGAGCGTCCCGGGGCTGCGAAGCAGCCCCAATGCCAGTCGGTTAAGCGGCGCTTCGTAGTCTAGGGCCTGGCAGCCCATTCGCGGGCAAGCCGGCTTCCCACGTTCTTTCAGCCAGCCTTCTGCTCGGCTTCCTTCAGTTCCTGGATCCGCCTGTCGATCAGTTGGCACTTGCCTGGCAGGTCCTTGCTCTGCGTATCCAGGTCCATGCCCTGCAACTCGTCGTTGATGTCCTTGGCTTTCTGCGGGTCTTGTTCGGTCAGTTGGGTGACGAGCTTGGCCAGCTCCTCGCGCTTTTCCGTCGCCTCTTCCGGCGTACAGGCCCAGGCGGGCAGGGCGCAGAGCAGGGTGGTCGCACACAGGATGCGCAGCAGTGGTTTCATCCCTCTTACCTCCGGCGTTGGCTATGCCCGGTGGAGGCGCGTGGATACGAGGAAGTTCAGCCCCAGCGACCAGCGGAGCGCTGTTTCGGGCGCGGCCGTCGATGTGGCGCTCGGGGCCGTGGTCGACTTCGACATGAGCTGCGCCACATCTGGCAGCGTCTGGGGATCGCCGGTAATGCGGAGCTGTTCAGGTTGTTCATCAACTATCTGGTCAAGAACAGTTGACCTGTTCAGTGACCAAGGTGAGGTTTGGCGGTCATGTCTATTCCCAATGCCTTCATCACGGCCAGGAACGACTTCAGCGTTGGATTGCCGTGTTCGCTGAAGGAGCGGTAGAGCTGTTCGCGAGACAAGCCGGTCTCTTTAGCCAGTTCGCTCATCCCCTTCGCCCGCGCCACAACGCCAACGGCCTTGGCAACATAGCTGGCATCCCCGGTTTCCAACGCGTCGCTCATGAATTGCGCAATGGCTTCCGGTGTCGTCAGGTAATCGGCCGCATCGAATTCAAAGAACGTTTCAGTCATTTTGCATCCTCCACCAACGCAGGATTTGATGGGCTGCCTTGATGTCGCGACGTTGGCTGTTCTTGTCACCACCGCAGAGCAGGATCACCAAGGTATCGCCGGTTTGGTGAAAATACACCCGGTAACCGGGGCCATAATGAACTCTGAGTTCACTTACACCATGGCCAACCGGGAAACGTCGCCAGGCAGGCCTTCCATCAGCCGGTTGATACGGGCAATGATCCGGACTGGGCGACGAGTTCCTCCCTCAGGCCGGACCGCGCGTGCCTGCCAAGCAAGCCATGAGCACTGCTCTCGATTCCGACGTGCTGGCTCAGCGCCAGCGCTGAGCATCCCGCGGAACGCCCCCGGCGCCTTTCCGGTCCCATGCTGTATACCCACCGTCCACAGCAGGAGGCCACCTCCATGAGCACCTACGACTGGGACCTGATCGAACGCTTGCTGCACGAGGTGCAAAACGGCGCCGGTCACAGTTTCACTCCTCGCCCCTATGCCGAGCAGCACGCCGCGGCGCTGGCTGCCAAAGGCCAGCCGGTGGGCGACCTGGATCAGTTGAAGACCCGTGCCTGCGAGTACGAGAAGATCCTCTTCGAGCGTGGTTTCATCGAGAGTCGGCCGGAGGAGGATGGGGGCAATGGCGAGAATTTCGTGCTCACCGAGCGTGGATCGCGCCTGCTCAGCCTGATCGACAGCAGCATCCCGGGTTTCGAGCACCCGCGCCAGGTACTCGACGAGCAGGACGACCCGCTGGACGAGATCACCTTCGAGCAGGTGTCGGCGAAGGCGCAGATCGCTTGAGGTCGTTTTGAGACTGGCAAGGGCCGTGGTGGAAACCCGATAATCGGGATCCATTTCGCTACTGCCGAGCCCTTGCCATGTCACCGAACCGCCACGGGGGCCGCCCATGAGTGCGGCCCGCAAGACCACCGACGCCTTCGCCCTGCAAGTGATGCTGGGGCTTTGCCTGATCTGGGGCAGCCAGCAGGTGATGATCAAGTGGGCCGCCAGCGACATCGCCCCGGTGATGCAGGCGGCCTTTCGTTCCGGGATCGCCGCGGTGCTGGTCGGCCTGCTGGTCTGCTGGCGGGGCGGCTGGGGACAGGTGGGCAGCACCTGGCGCGCCGGGTTGCTGGCCGGTGCGCTGTTCGGCCTGGAGTTTTTGTTCATCGCCGAGGGGCTGAAGCTGACCTCGGCGGCGCACATGTCGGTGTTCCTCTATACCGCACCGGTATTCACCGCCCTGGGCCTGCATTTCATGTTGCCGAGCGAGCGCCTGCGGTCGCTGCAGTGGCTGGGTATCCTGCTGTCCTTCGCCGGGATCGCCACGGCATTCGCCGGCGGGCTTTCGCTGGATGAGCTCGATGGCCGGGTCTTGCTCGGCGATGCCCTGGGGGTTCTGGCCGGCCTGGCCTGGGGCGCTACCACCGTGGTGGTGCGTGGCTCGCGGTTGTCGGAGGCACCGGCCGACCTGACCCTGTTCTACCAGTTGCTGGTGGGGTTCGTCGGGTTGCTGCTGATCGCCCTGGTCAGCGGACAGGTCGGCATGGTCGCGCTGACTCCGGTGGCCGTGGGTAGCGTGCTGTTCCAGGCGGTGGTGGTGTCGTTCGTCAGCTACCTCACCTGGTTCTGGCTGTTGCGCAAGTACCTGGCCTCGAACCTGGCTGTGTTTTCGTTCATCACGCCGCTGTTCGGGGTGACCTTTGGCGTGCTGTTGCTGGGCGAGCCGTTGAGCGTGAACTTCGTGCTGGGGGCGGTGATGGTGCTGCTTGGGGTCATATTGGTCAGTGCGGAGCCCTGGGTACGGCAGCAGTTGCGCAGGCTTGTCGGGTAGCAGGGGGAGTGCTGGCCCGCTAAAGGGCCTGTGCTGTCAGCACAATTGCGCAGGACTGGATCCACCTGCAATAAGGAGAAACACTTGACCGGCCGTCGAGGCCTGCCGTTTCCGCTTGATCCGCGTCAAACTCACCCCTATCTATGGGATTAGAGACATGCGTAATGCAGGACATCGGGCTATGATCTGTATGAAGCATCGCAGGATTGATTTACCTGAGGCTGACCCGTGAAGGGGGCGTTATGAACAATCGAATGTATAACTGGCTCCACGACCTCGCAGTCGCCCTGGGCTTGCTCCCACCACCGCTGCAGCCGGTACCGATCCCCACTGATGAGGAACAGCGCAAGCGCCAGCCGCGCCGCCGCTGAAATAAAAAGGCCGCCGCATCCTTCGATGCGGCGGCCTTTGGGTTTCATGGGCCTGTGTGAGGCAAGCCCGCATGTCGGTCAAGCGGCAGTGGGGCTGCTTTGCAGCCCATCGCCGGCGAACCGGCTCCTGCGAGGGGTTACGCCAGGTTCGCCGTCGCCACCGGGCGACGCGACAGCAGGCTGATCAGCACGAAGCTCACCAGGCCGATCGCCAGGCTGTAGTAGATCGGCGAGTTGGCATCCAACCCATCCTTGAACATGAAGAACAGCGCGGTGGTGAAACCCAGCGACATGCTGGCGATAGCCCCCGCGGTGGTCGCGCGTTTCCAGAAGATCGCGCCGATCAGCGGGATCAGCATGCCGCCCACCAGCAGGTTGTAGGCCAGGGTCAGGGCGCTGATCACGTCGTTCACCGCCAGGGCGATACCCAGTACCACCAGGCCGGTGATCAGGGTGAACAGGCGGTTCACGCCCAGGCTCGACTGCTTGCCGCCGCGCAGGCGGGGCAGCAGGTCCTCGGTCAGCGTGGTCGAGGCGGCGAGCAGGCCGGCGCTGGCGGTCGACATCATGGCCGCCAGGGCCGCCGCCATCAGCAGGCCACGGATACCATCGGGCAGGGTGGTCTTGATCATCGCCGCGAAGGCGTTGTTGGGGTTGGCCAGGTCCGGCATCAACACGTGGGCGGCCATGCCGATCAGGGCGCAGGCCAGGCCGTACAGCACGCAATAGATGCCGGCGGTGGTGCCGGCGCGCTGGCAGACCTTCTCGTCACGGGCGGTGAACACCCGCTGCCAGATGTCCTGGCCGATGAGAATGCCGAAGAAGTAGATCAGGAAGTAGGTGACGATGGTGTCCCAGCCGATGGTGGTCCAGTTGAAGCTGGCCGCCGGCAACTGCGCGACCAGTTGGTCCCAGCCGCCGACCTTGTACAGGCACACCGGCAGCAGGATGAACATCAGGCCGACGGTCTTGATGACGAATTGCACGATGTCGGTCAAGGTCAGTGACCACATGCCGCCGATGGTCGAGTAGACCACCACCACGCCACCGCCGAACAGCAGCGCCATCCAGAACGGTACGTCGAGCAGCACTTGCAGCACGGTGCCCATGGCCAGGGTCGAGGTCACGGCGATCATCAGCGCGTAGGCCAGCATGATCGCGGCGCTGGCCTGGCGTGCCATGGGGTTGTAGCGCCGCTCCAGGACCTGGGTCACGGTGAAGATGCGCAGGCGCAGCAAGGGCTTGGCCAGGAACAGGTTGAGGGCGATGATCCCCAGGCCCAGCGCGGCGCACAGCCAGAAGCCGGAGATGCCGTGGACGTAGCCCAGGCGCACGGTGCCGACGGTGGAGGCGCCGCCCAGCACGGTGGTGGCCATGGTGCCCATGTACAGGGTCGGGCCGAGGTTGCGCCCGGCCACCAGGTAGTCTTCGTGGGTCTTCGCCCGCCGCATGCCGTACCAGCCAAGCCCGAGCATGCCGGCGGCATAGATCAGTACAACGATGATGTCCAAGGCCATTGGGGGTCTCCCGATTATCTTTATTATGGCGAGATCGACCAACCGGGCGGGTTCACGGCGCCCGGAGGTCTCGTCTTGTGTTGGCGGGCCTCTATGGCCCTCCCGGATGGCTCCTGCCGGGGTCCAGCAAGCCAGCACCGCGCCCTTGTGCAGGGGCGGCCTGGATCAGCGACGTACGACGCCCGGCAGCACGCAGAGCATCTCGAACAGCAGGTTGGCCCCCAGCAGCGAGGTGTTGCCGGTGGTGTCGTAGGGCGGGGAGACTTCGACCAGGTCACAGCCGATCAGGTCCAGGCCGTGGCAGCCGCGAATGATCTCCATCGCCTGGATGGTGGTCAAGCCGCCGATTTCCGGGGTGCCGGTGCCCGGCGCCCAGGCCGGGTCGATACCGTCGATGTCGAACGACAGGTACACCGGGCCGCCGCCGACTTTCTCGCGCACCTCGGCCATCAGCGGCTCCAGCGATTTGTGCCAGCACTCTTCGGCCTGGACCACGCGGAAACCCTGGCGGCGGCTCCAGTTGAAGTCGTCGGCGGTGTAGCCCTGGGCACGCAGGCCGATCTGCACCACGCGCTGGCAATCGAGCAGGCCTTCTTCCACGGCGCGGCGGAAGGTGGTGCCGTGGGCGATCTTCTCGCCGAACATGTGGTCGTTGACGTCGGCGTGGGCGTCGATGTGCACCAGGCCGATCTTGCCGTGCTTCTTGTGCAGGGCGCGCAGGATCGGCAGGGTGATGGTGTGGTCGCCACCCAGGGTGAGGGGGATGATGTTGTGTTCGAGGATCTCATCGTAGGCCTGCTCGATGATGCGCACCGCATCGAGCAGGTTGAAGGTGTTGATCGCCACGTCGCCGATGTCGGCTACCGACAGCGAATCGAACGGTGCGGCACCGGTGGCCATGTTGTACGGGCGGATCATCACCGACTCGGCGCGGATCTGCCGCGGGCCGAAACGGGTACCCGAGCGCAGCGAGGTGCCGATGTCCAGAGGCACGCCGATGAACGCGGCGTCCAGGCCTTCGGCGCTTTGCAGGTGGGGAAGACGGAGCATGGTGGCGATGCCGCCGAAACGCGGCATTTCGTTGCCGCCCAGTGGTTGGTGGAGAATCTTTTCCACGATGGGCCTCATCAGTCGGTCGATTGTTCTGTTTGTTCGAACCTGTGCCGTGGCACGCCTGGCTGGCGCTTGGGGCCGACGGGCAGGGACATTGCGGCCAAGTCTGCGCAAGGTAGTGGGCGAGAAGAATCGCTACAGGCAAAAACTTACTTCAGGAATTTCTGAACTAACGGCGCTGGGCCGGGTTAGACTCTGGCCATTTCCACCCTGCGGAACCGTTGCACCATGGCCTCGACCCTGCCCGATCTGAAACTGCTGCGTATCTTCGTCAGCGTGGTGCGCCATCAGGGCTTCGCCAACGCCCAGCGCGAGCTGAACCTGTCCACCTCGGCCATCAGTACCTACATGAGCCAGCTGGAAAGCACCCTGGGCATCGTCCTCTGTCACCGTGGCCGCGGTGGTTTCAGCCTGACCAGCAAAGGCGAGCTGTTCCACCAGGAGACCCTGCGCCTGCTGGCGGAGCTGGACGGCTTCGAGCAGTACGCCGCAGCGCTCAAGGGCGAGCTGCGCGGCACCCTCAATCTCGGGGTCATCGACTCCACCGTCGGTGACCGCGCCTTGCCCCTGGCCGAGGCCATCGGCGCCTACAGCCAGGAGCACCCGGCGGTGCATTTGCACCTGTCGGTCTCCAGCCCCTACGAGCTGCAACTGGGGGTGCAGGACAATCGCCTGGACCTGGCCATCGGCGCCTTCTCTTCGCGCATGAGCGGGCTGGTCTACCAACCCCTTTACCGTGAACAGCACTGGCTGTATTGCAGCAGCCGCCACCCGTTGTTCGGCGAGCGGCGCATCCCCGAGCAGGTGATCACCCAGCAGCGCATGGTCGGCCGAGGCTACTGGAGCCAGGCGGAGCTGGCCCGGCATGGCTTCAAGCACAGCGCGGCGACGGTGGAGAGCATGGAGGCACAGTTGATCCTGATCCTGTCCGGCGCCTACATCGGCTACCTGCCCGAGCACTATGCCCAGGCCTGGGTCGACAAGGGCGACTTGCGGGTATTGTCCCCGGCCACCTTCGGTTACCAGGCACCGTTTTCCCTCATCATCCGCCGTGGACGCAGCCGGGAACCCTTGATCCAGACATTCCGCGACCTGCTCAAGTCGCAGTTGAACGTCAACTGACGCAGGTCGTGTTCAAGACACTTCGTCATGCCGTAAAAATTTCCTACAAACTCGGCCCCAGGGGTAGTGGCATTCTGCTAAACATCTAGGTGTCCTGATAAAATTTCCCACCTCCAATGAAGCAAGGACCGCCCAGATGCGCATGAACTTGCCCGTCACTGAGCACGAAAGAACCTTCCCCACCGACCAGCGGCTGATCTCCACCACCGACCTGAACAGCCGCATCACCTACTGCAACGATGCATTCGTGGCGATCAGCGGCTTTACCTACGACGAGCTGGTCGGCCAGACGCACAACCTGGTGCGCCATCCCGACATGCCGCCCGCGGTATTTGGCCACATGTGGGAGACCATCAAGCAGGGCAAACCGTGGATGGGGGTGATCAAGAACCGCGCCAAGAACGGTGATTTCTACTGGGTCAGCGCCTATGTCACGGCGATCTACGAGAATGGCCGCATCAGTGGCTACGAGTCGGTGCGCTCGGTGCCGACCCGCGAGCAGATTCGCCGGGCCGAGGCGCTCTATGCCCGCCTGCGGGCCGGGCGCTCGCCGGTGCCCTGGGCCGCACGTCTGGGACACGGGTTGAGGCATGGCCTGCCGCTGATCGGCGCGGGACTGGTGTCGGCCGCCGGCTACCTCTGGCTGCCGCAGTACGCGGCGCTGGCGCTGCTGATGGCCAGCCTGCTGGGCGCCTGGTACTGGGTCGAGCATCGGCAGAACCAGGCTATCCGGCGCACCCTCGACGAGCATCCCAAGGCCTTCACCAGCCCGCTGGTGGCCCTGACCTACAGCGATAACCCGGGGCTGCAGGGGCAGTTGGACCTGGCCATCATCAGCGAGGAGGCCCGGTTGCAGACGGCGCTCACCCGTCTGGTGGATGCGGGCGTGGGGGTCAAGTCGCGGGCCGCGCAGTCGGCCGATCTGTCCGATGCGCAGGCGCAGATGCTCGATCGCCAGCGCAGCGAGACCGACCAGTCGGCCACCGCCATCGCACAGATGGCGGCGACGATCCAGGAGGTCACCCACAACGTGCAGAACACCGCCCATGCCGCGAGCGACGCCGACCAGCTGGCCCAGCAGGGCAGCGAACTGGCGCAGCAGAGCCTGCAGGCGATGGGCAGCATGAGCGATGCGGTCAACGACATCGGCCAGGCGGTCAATGCCCTGGCCGAGCAGACCCAGTCGATCGGCAGCGTGGTGGACGTGATCACCTCCATCGCCGAGCAGACCAACCTGCTGGCGCTCAATGCCGCGATCGAGGCGGCGCGTGCCGGCGAGCAGGGGCGGGGGTTCGCCGTGGTGGCCGATGAGGTGCGTTCCCTGGCCCAGCGGACCCGCGCCTCCACCGAGGAAATCCACCAGATCATCGCGTCCCTGCGCAGCGGTGCCGAGCGGGCGGTGACCACGGCCAGCCGTGGCGAGCAGATCTCCCGCGATAGTGTGCACAGCGTCGAGGCGGTGCAGCAGGCATTGGCCGGTATCGTCCAGGCGGTCAGCCGCATCACCGGCATGAGCCAGCAGATGGCCACGGCTTCGGAACAGCAGAGCCATGTCGCCGAGGACATCAACCAGCAGATCGTGCGGATCGCTCATCTGTGCGACGAGAGCGCGGGGCAGGCCAAGCAGGGGGCCGAGATCAGCCAGGACCTCGAGCGCATGGCCGAGTACCTGCACAGCCTGGCCGAACGTTTCAACCGTTGAGGTTTCGTCTCCCCCACAGGGAAGTGGGGCTTTTGCGCTGGGCTGTGGCACACTGCGCTCGGTAAGGAGAAGCCGATGTCCAGACCCCGCTGCGAACGCTGCCTGCGTCCGCTCGACCACTGCCTTTGCCCGCTGATTCCCCGCCTCGACAGCCGCACCCGTGTGCTTTTGTTGCAGCACCCGAGTGAACGTTCGCATGCCTTGAATACCGCCCGATTGGCTGCCCTTGGCCTGGTCAATGCCGAGTTGCGCGTGGGTGAGGTGTTCGACGACCTGGACGCGCTGCTGGCCGCTTCGGGGTATCGGCCGGTATTGCTGTTCCCCGGAGAATCGGCGCAGGGGCTGACGGCCTGCACCGACGCCGACGACAGGCCGTTGCTGCTGGTCGTACCCGATGGCACCTGGCGCAAGGCACGCAAGCTGCTGTACCTGAACCCGCTGCTGGAGGCCCTGCCGCGCGTGACCTTGGAGCAGGCCGAGCCTTCACGCTACCGGCTGCGCAAGGCGCCTGGGCCGGGGGCGTTGTCGACCATCGAGGCGCTGGTGCAGGCGTTGAACGTGCTGGAGGGGGAGGGGCGCTTCGATGCGTTGCTGCGGCCGTTCGATGCGTTGATCGAGGGGCAGATCAGGGCCATGGGCGACGAGACGTTCGGGCGCAATCATGGGGCTGCGAAGCAGCCCCAATAGGCGCACTGCTCCAAACCGCGATCACCGCTCACGCAACGCCTCGGTCCGGGCCTTGAGCACCGGCTTCAACAGGTAGTCGAGCACGCTCTTGCGCCCGGTGATGATATCCACCGTGGCCACCATCCCCGGAATGATCAGCAGTGGCTTGTCATCCCCGCCGAGGTGGTTCTTCTCGGTCCGCACCTGGATCAGGTAGAACGCATTGCCCTTGTCATCGGTGACGGTATCGGCACCGATCAACTCCAGCGTGGCCTTCAACCCGCCGTAGATGGTGTAGTCGTAGGCGCTGAACTTGACCATCGCCGTCTGCCCCGGATGCAGGAAGGCCACGTCCTGTGGCCGGACCTTGGCCTCGATCAGCAGGTTGTCCTCGATCGGCACGATCTCCACCAGGTCGCTGCCCGGCTGCACCACGCCGCCGATGGTGTTGACCTTGAGCAGCTTGACGATGCCGCGCACCGGCGACACCACGGTGGTGCGCTTGACCCGGTCGTCGATGGCGATGCTGGAGGCGGTGATCTTCGACAGCTCCGTGCGTTTGTCGTTGAGTTCCTTGGCCGCCTCGGAGCGGAAGGTGGCCTCGGACTCCTGGATCTTGCTCTTGATCTCCGCCACCGCCGCTTCGGCCCGGGGGATCGCCAGGTTGGTGGCGTTGAGCTGGCCGCGGGCCTCGACCGTGCGCTGCTTCAGGCGCAGGATCTCCACCGGCGAGATGGCGCCGGTCCCCACCAGCGGCGTCGACATGTTCAACTCCTGCTGCAGCAACGACAGTGCCGAGCGGTACTGCTCGACCTTGGAGCGGAACTCGGCCAGCTCCTGGGTCTTCTGCCGCAGTTGCTCGTTGAGGGTCTGCTTCTCGCTGGCCAGGCGGCGCTGGCGCGACGTGTACAGGGCCATCTCGTCCTCGGCCACCTGCGGGGCCTTGCTGCGAACCTCTTCCGAGAGCTCGAGTGGACGCCCTTCGGACTCGGCCGACAGACGCTCGACCTGCGCGGTCAGGGCATAGCGGTCGGCCTCGCTCTCGCCCTTGTTGGACAAAAAGCGCGTGTCGTCCAGGCGCAGCAGGGTGGCGCCCTTGTCGACCATCTGCCCCTCGCGGGCGAAGATCTCGGTGACGATCCCGCCTTCGAGGTTCTGCACCACCTGCACCTTGCTCGACGGGATGGCCTTGCCTTCGCCCACGGTCACTTCGTCGAGCACGGCGAAGTGGGCCCAGGCCAGGGCCACCAGCAACAGCAGGGCGGCCAGCCACACGGTCAGGCGCGACAGGCGCGGCGAATCCTGCAAGGTGGCGCCGGCCAGTTCCGGCATGTAGTCGCGTTCGGCAGCCTTGGACGAGCCCGGCAGGGCGCTGCGTACGTTGTGGCCGAGGGACATGGACATACCTCCTAGAGGGCCGTGCCGATGCGGCCCTTGCGCAGGGCGTCGATGACCGCGTCCTTCGGCCCGTCGGCGACGATCTTGCCGTTGTCCAGCACCAGCAGCCGGTCCACCAGGCTGAGCATCGAGGTGCGGTGGGTGACCAGCAACACCGTCTTGCCCGGTACCCAGGCTTGCAGGCGCTGGCGCAGTTGCTCCTCGCTGCTGTTGTCCATGTGGCTGGTGGGTTCGTCGAGGATCAGGATCGGTGGCTCCAGCAGCAGTGCCCGAGCCAGCAGCACGGCCTGGCGCTGGCCGCCGGAAAGCAACTGGCCGCGCTCACCCACTGGTCGGTCGAAACCTTGCGGGTGCTGGCGGGCCAGTTCGCTGACGCCGGTCAGCTCGGCCACCTCGAGCATGCGTGCGTCGCTGACGTGGCGGGCGCCGAGGGTGAGGTTGTCGCGCAGGCTGCCAGCCAGCAGCGGCAGGTCATGGGCGACATAGCCCAACTGGGCGCGCAGGTCGGCGACATCCAGCTGGCGCAGGTCCAGGTTGTCCAGCAGGACCTGGCCTTCGTCCGGGTGGTGAAAGCCCATCAGCAGGCGGGCCAGGGTGCTCTTGCCCGAGCCGCTGCGGCCGATGATGCCGATGCGCTCGCCAGGTTGGACGCTCAGCCTCACGTCCTGCAGGGCAGGGGCGGCCTGGCCCGGGTAGCGGAAGGTGACATGGCTCAGGGCCAGGCCGCCCTTGAGCGTGGTATGGGCCAGGGCCTGCTGTTCGGGCTGACGTTCCTGGGGCAGGGCCATCAGCGCATCGGTGCTGCGCATGGTCAATTGGGCCTGCTGGTAGCGGGTGATCAGCCCGGCGATCTGGCCCAGCGGCGCCAGCACCCGACTGCCGAGCATGTAGGTGGCGACCAGGGCGCCGACGCTGAGGTTGCCGGCAATGATGCTGTAGACCCCGGCGACGATGGTCGCCATGCCGCAGAACTGCTGGATGAACAGCGTGCCATTGCTGGCCAGGGACGACAGGTTGCGGGCATGGGCATCGAGCCGGGCCATGGCGCCGTTGGTGTGCTCCCACTGGTACTGGCGCTCGCTCTCGGCGCCGCAGGCCTTGAGGGTTTCCAGCCCGCCCAGGGTCTCGATCAGCAGGGCCTGGCGGACCGCGCCCAGGCTCAGGCTCTTTTGCACCGTGTCGCGCAGGCGCACCTGGATGAACAAGGCAAAGCCCACGGCCACGGGGAAGGCCACCAGCGGGATCAGCACCAGCCAGCCGCCGAGCAGGCCGATCACCAGCAGCATCAAGGCCACGAAGGGCAGGTCGATGATGCTGGTCAGGGTCACCGCAGTGAGGAATTCGCGCAGGCCCTGGAAGTCGTGGATGCTTTGGGCGAACCCCCCGATGGTGGCGGGCCGGGCTTTCATCGCCATGCCGGTGATGCGTTCGAAAAGGGTGGCGGAGAGGATCAGGTCGGTCTTCTTGCCGGCCTGGTCCAACAAGTGGGCGCGCACCGTGCGCAACACCAGCTCGAAGGCGGTGCCGATGAACAGGCCAGCGACCAGTACCCAGAGGGTCGACAGAGCCTGGTTGGGGACCACCCGATCGTAGGTCTGCATGACGAACAGCGGCACCATCAAGCCCAGCAGGTTGATCAGCAGGCTGGCCAGCAGGGCGTCGCCATACAGCCAGCGGGAGTGCTTCAAGGTGTCGCGGAACCAGGCCTCGACCCTCGGCAGCAGGGGGCTGCGCAGGTTCTCCAGGGTATGCCGGGGGCGGGCGAACAGGGCTTGGCCAGCGTAGGCCTGTTCCAGTGCCTGGCGCTCGACCCACTGCTCGCCGCCTTCGGCCTCGCACGGCAGGATCAGCGCCCGGCCGTCATCGCCCCAGCGCTGCAGCACGGCGCTGCGGCCCTCGTCGAGCAGTAGCAGCACCGGCAGGTTGAGCGGCGAGATGGCGGCCAGCTCCCGGCGCAACAGCCGGGCCTGCAGGCCGGCACGGGCGGCGGCGCGGGGCAGCAGGTCCTGGGCCAGCCGTTGCTCGGCCAGGGGCAGCCCGCTGCACAGGCTGGCGCGGCTGGCCGTGCAGCCGTGCAGCCGGCACAGGATCAGCAGGCCATCGAGCAGCGGATCATCAACATCCAGGCGCGGCTGCGCGCTTTGCATACTGGTCACGATGGCCTACTCCTGCCGCGGTGGGGGCCCGATCCGAACGATCCTGTTTCGTGCCGGCTCAACGCATCTCGGGCAACCTGGCCTGGTTGCGTACTTCGCTCTTGGCGATGGCTTCCGGTGGCAGCGAGATACGCTGCTTGCCCAGCAACTGGCCCATGGTCGCCAGGACCCGGTACATGGAGAACTCCTCGGTGTAGCGCACCTCGGTGTAGCGACGGTTGGCGTTGTACAGCTCGTTCTCGCTGTCGAGCAGGTCGAGCAAGGTGCGCTGGCCGAGGCCGAACTGGTCCTGGTAGGCCGCGCGTACCCGTTGGGTGGTCTCGGCGTACTCGCGGGCGGTCGGGGTCTGCTTGCGGGCGTTGTTCATGGCGTTCCAGGCCAGGCTCAGGTTCTCGTTGAGCTCGCGCAGGGCATTGTTGCGAATGTCCATGGCCTGGTTGATCTTGTGCGCGTCCGATTGCAGGCGCGCCTTGTCGCTGCCGCCACGGAACAGGTTGTAGCTGAGCTCGACGCCAGCCTGCCAGTCGTTGTTGTCGTGGCCGCGCTGGCCGGCGATGTTGTTGTTGGCACCGGTGGCCAGCACGGCGTCCAGGCGTGGGTAGAACGGCGACTTGGCCACTTCGTACTGCTGCTCGGCAGCGTTCACGTCGGCCTGGGCCGATTTCAGGTAGGGGTTGTTCTCCAGCATGCCCTGGCGCGCCTGCTCCAGGGAGGAGGGCACCTCGCCCTTGATGGTCACCGGCGTTTCCAGCTCGTCGGGCAGGCGCCCGACCACGCTGTAGAAGTTGGCTTCGGCGTCGGCCAGGTCGACTTCGGCGGTGTCCAGGTTGTTCTCTGCCAGGGCCCGGCGGGCGCGGGACTGGTCGAGGTCGGCGGTGCTGCCCACGCCACGTTCGCTGCGCAGGCCGATCTGGTCGTTGACCCGCAGGTGGGCCTGCAGGTTGTTCTTGGCCAGGGTCACCAGTTCACGGCGCTTGAGCACTTCGAGGTAGACCTCGACGGCGCGCAGGGCCACGGTCTCGGCCGTGGCCTGGGTGAAGTAGGCACGCGAGTTGGCCACCGCCTCGGTGCGGCCCACTTCGTTGGCGGTGTTGAAGCCGTCGAACAGCATCTGCCGCAGGCGCAGTTCCGACTGGGTGTAGCTGAGGGTTTCCTTGTTGTGGTTGCGCGTCCCGTCTGGGTTGAAGCCGCGGGTATTGGTGTTGTCCGAGCGCTGGCGGCCGTAGCCGCCGACCAGGTCGACGCTTGGGTAGTAACCCCCGCGGGCGAACTTCACATCCTCGTCGGCGGAAAGCCGGCTGTTGCGGCTGGCACTGATCTCCGGATGCTGGTCCACGGCGCTCTGGACGGCCTCCGTGATCGACATCGCCTGAACGTTGGCACACGCCATGGCCAACAGAATTGCACTGGTGATGGGGGTCAGAACGCGCATGGGGTACATCTCCCTGGTCTCGAATGAGGTCCTGCGATCGCCAAAAAAATGACGAAAAAGCAGGGTGAAACCGTTTCAGGTTTGTAACAACAGAGCTAAGAACATTTATCGGGCCAGCTAAGAAGAATTTTTCATAAACGCTATGCGAAAAAAAACTTATGCGGTCCAGGAAATACCGGACATTGTTCTAGTCATGGGCCGGTAAAACCCACTGCATTCGGCGTTTTTCGGGCGTCAGAAAAAGTTCCAGATCTTTTGCAGCTAAGGACACAGGCGACAACGGCAAAGATGGAATTTGGCGACAAAAAATTGTCATTAAATAGTGGCCATTTTCCATCAGTCTATCGTCGGATCCGTCCCGGCAGGGGGCGTTCGTCGTCCTCGTGACCACAGTGGCCCGAGGTGTACGAGACGGGCCGCTGGCCGCTTGGGCAGGCCTATCCGTCGCTGCGAAAAGCCTATCGGCAGGGGAGGCATGCGCATGGCTAAGTCAGTCGGTGTGGTCAGCAAGGTAGTCGGCCAGGTATTGGCGGTAGGTAGCGACGGTGGCCGTCGCCTGCTGGTGGAGGGCGACCGCCTGTTCGCCGGCGAACAGCTGGTAACCGGCGCCGCCGGTGCCGTGGCGGTGCGTTTGCACAACGGCGCCGAGCTCACCTTGGGCCGCGACAGTAGCCTGGAGATGACCACGGACCTGCTGGCCAACCGCGCCCCTCCTGTACAGACCCACGACACGCCGCCCAGCCAGGCCCAGCTCAGCGATGTCGAGCGCTTGCAACAGGCCATCGCCGCGGGCGCCGACCCGACCGAAGAAGCCGAGGCCCCCGCCGCGGGCAACAATGCCAATGGTGCCCCAGGCGCCCTGGGCGGCGGTCACACATTCGTGATGCTGACCGAGGTCGCCGGGCGGGTCGATCCGCAGATCGGCTTCCCCACGGCGGGCTTCAATGGCATTCCGGAGCTTGCCAACCGCTACCTGGGCGAGCGTAGCGTGGACGGCGACGGCAACCGGGGTGCACCGCTGCAGCCACCGCCGGTGAACCCGCCGGAGGATCACCCGGTGAGCCTGGAGGGGCTGGACGTCAAGCCTGGCGAGTTGCTGTTGGACGAGGCCCACCTGCCCGACGGCTCGGCCGCCGCCCCGTCGGCGCTGATCCAGCATGGCAGTTTCACGGTGGTGGCGCCCGATGGTGTGTTCAACCTCAGTGTCGGTGGTATCAGTGTGGTCACCGGTGGGGTGGTGATGGGTGTCGGCCAATCCATCACCACGCCCTTGGGCAATGTGCTCACCATCACCGGCTACGACTCGGCCACTGGCGTGGTGAGCTACAGCTACACCCTCAGCGGTGCCGAGCAGCACCCGAACGGGGCGGGGAGCAACACGCTGGGCGAGCACTTCCCGGTGCTGGTCAGCGACAGCGATGGCGATGTCGCCACTGGTTCGCTGGATGTGATCATCCGCGACGACGTGCCCAAGGCACGGGATGACACCAACGCCGTCACCGCCACCGAGCAGCACACCGAACTGACCGGCAATGTCCTGGCCAACGACCTGCAGGGCGCCGACCGTGTGCCGAGCGGCCCGGTGGTGGCCGGTACCTTCACCGGTACCTACGGCACCCTGGTGCTGGCTGCCGATGGTTCCTACACCTACACGCTCAACACCAACGATCCGGACTTCAAGAACCTGCCCGGTGGCGGCAAGGGGGTGGAAACCTTCACCTACACCCTTCGCGATGCCGATGGCGATACCAGCACCGCGACCCTGACCCTGAACGTCAGCAACCTGGACGACCCAGTGACCTTGGGCGGCCTGGACGTGAAAGGTGGCGAACTGACCGTGCACGAGAAGCACCTGGCCGATGGCAGCGCACCGAACCCGAGCGCCCTGACCCAGGCCAGCACCTTCACCGTGAGTGCGCCGGACGGCCTGCAGAGCCTGAACGTCGGCGGCATCAGCGTGGTCAGCGGCGGCACCGTGGCGGGCTTCCCGCAGTCGATCACCACGCCCTTGGGCAATACCCTGACCATCACCGGCTACGACCCCGCCACCGGGGTGGTGAGCTACAGCTATACCCTGCTCGACAACGAGGGGCATCCCAACGGCGGCGGCAACAACAGCCTGCAGGAGCAGTTCACCGTCATAGCCAAGGATACCGATGGCAGTACCGCCACCGGCAGCCTGGACGTGAACATCGTCGATGACGTGCCTACGGCCGAAGCCGACACCGCCAGCGTGGTCGAGGGCGGCACCGTCAGCGGCAATGTCCTGCACAACGATCAGTTGGGGGCCGACCAGGCAGGCACCGGCAATGTGGTGGTGGGGGCACGGGCCGGCGCCGACACCTCGACGTCGGCGATCGGCAACCTGAACACTGCCATCGTCGGCCAGTACGGCACGTTGACCATCGATGCGGCGGGCAACGCGGTGTACCAGGCCAACCCGAACGCAGTTGCCCCGCCCGGCGCCAGCGATGTGTTCGTCTATACCATTCGCGATACGGATGGCGATGAGAGCACCGCGACCATCACCATCAACGTGAACGACTGTTCACTGATCGCCGCTTCGGATAGCGAAGTGACCGTTTATGAGAAAGCCCTTGATCTGCTCAAAGACGGCAATGACCTGGCGGCCGGTACTGTCGAGGGTAGCGATCCGAATTCGACGGATGAAACCGCTTCCGGGTCCCTGGCTGGCTCGGTCAGTGGCGGCGTGGGTGCGCTGACGTTCAGTCTGGTGGGTAATGCCGTTGGCCAATACGGCCAGATTCAGCTGAACAGCGACGGCACCTACACCTATACCCTGACCTCGGCGCCGCAGTCGCCGAACCCTGGCAACGACGGTCCGAATACCGTCACCGAATCCTTCACCTACCAGGTCAAGGATTCGTTGGGCAACACGACCACCAACACCATCGTCATCACCATCGTCGATGACGTACCGACGGCTCACAGCGACTTCGCCAGTGTCACCGAAGGCGGTACGGTGGCCGGTAACGTGCTGGACAACGATGTGGTCGGTGCGGACGTGGTCAGTGATGGGAAATACGTGGTCGGCGTGCGTGCTGGCAACGACACTTCGACCTCCGCCACGGGCCAGCTCAATACCCAGGTGATGGGCCAGTATGGTTACCTGACCCTGGATGCCCAGGGCAACGCGGTCTACCACGCCAACCCCAACAGCGTGGCCCCGGCTGGTGCCACCGACACCTTCGTCTATACCATCCGCGATGCGGACGGTGACGAGAGCACTACGACCATCACCATCAGGATTGATGATTGCTCGTTGGTAGTGGGCGACGACACTGGTGTGACGGTCTACGAGAAATCGCTTGATTTGCTCAAGGACGGTAACGACCTGGCGGCGGGTACTGTCGAGGGCAGTGATCCGCATTCGACGGGCGAGACTGCTTCCGGGTCTTTGGCGAGTTCGGTCAGCGGTGGTGTGGGAACACTGACATTCAGCTTGGTGGGTAACGCCGTCGGTCAATACGGCCAGATTCAGCTGAACAGCGATGGCACCTACACCTATACGCTGACCTCGGCGCCGCAGTCGCCGAACCCTGGCAACGATGGGCCCAATACCGTCACCGAATCCTTCACTTACCAGGTCAAGGATTCACAGGGCAATTCGACTACCAGCACTATCGTCATCACCATCGTCGATGACGTGCCCAGGGCACATTGCGATGAAACCTCGGTGATCGAGGGCGGGACCGTATCCGGCAACGTGCTCGACAACGACATAGTCGGTGCGGATGTGGTCAGTGACGGGAAATACGTGGTCGGCGTGCGTGCTGGCAACGATGCTTCGACCTCCGCCACGGGCCAGCTCAATACCCAGGTGATGGGTCAGTACGGCTACCTCACCCTGGATGCCCAGGGCAATGCGGTCTACCACGCCAACCCCAACAGCGTGGCCCCGGCTGGTGCCACCGACACCTTCGTCTACACCATCCGCGACGCAGACGGCGATGAAAGCACCACGACCATCACCATCAACGTGCGCGACAGCAAGATGGTCGCCTGCGAGGACCGCGACGTCACCGTCTACGAGAAGGCCCTGGACCTGTGCAAGGATGGCCACGACCTGGCCGCCGGGACCGTGATCGGCAGCGATCCGCACTCGACTGGCGAGACGGCGTCCGGCTCCCTGGTCGGCTCGGTCATCGGCGGTGTCGGTGCACTGACCTACAGCCTGGTGGGTAATGCTGCCGGCCAGTACGGCCAGATTCAACTGAACAGCGATGGCACCTACACCTATACGCTGACCTCGGCGCCTCAGTCGCCGAACCCTGGCAACGATGGGCCCAATACCGTCACCGAATCCTTCACCTACCAGGTCAAGGACTCCCTGGGCAACACGACGACCAACAGCATCGTCATCACCATCGTCGACGACGTGCCCAGGGCACATTGCGATGAAACCTCGGTAATCGAGGGCGGGACCGTATCCGGCAACGTGCTCGACAACGACGTGGTCGGCGCGGACGTGGTCAGTGATGGGAAGTACGTGGTCGGTGTACGCGCCGGGTCGGACACATCGTCCTCGGCGACGGGCCAGCTCAATACCCAGGTGATGGGCCAGTACGGCTACCTGACGCTGGATGCGAAGGGCAACGCGATCTACCACGCCAACCCCAACAGCGTGCCGCCGTCCGGCGCCACCGACACCTTCGTCTACACCATCCGCGACGCAGACGGCGATGAAAGCACCACGACCATCACCATCAACGTGCGCGACAGCAAGATGGTCGCCTGCGAGGACCGCGACGTCACCGTCTACGAGAAGGCCCTGGACCTGTGCAAGGATGGCCACGATCTGGCCGCCGGGACCGTGACCGGCAGCGATCCGCACTCGACTGGCGAGACGGCGTCTGGCTCGCTGGCCGGCTCGGTCATCGGTGGCGTGGGCGCGCTGACCTACAGCCTGATGGACCACGCCGTGGGGCAGTATGGGCAGATCCACCTCAACAGCAACGGCACCTACACTTATACCCTGACCTCGGCGCCAAAGTCGCCGACCCCTGGCAACGATGGGCCCAATACCGTCACCGAATCCTTCACCTACCAGGTCAAGGACTCCCTGGGCAACACGACGACCAACAGCATCGTCATCACCATCGTCGACGACGTGCCCAGGGCACATTGCGATGAAACCTCGGTGATCGAAGGCCGCACGGTGACTGGCAACGTGCTGGACAACGACATAGTCGGCGCGGATGTGGTCAATGACGGGAAGTATGTGGTCGGCGTGCGCGCCGGGTCGGACACCTCATCCTCGGCGACGGGCCAGCTCAATACCCAGGTGATGGGCCAGTACGGCTACCTGACGCTGGATGCGAAGGGCAACGCGGTCTACCACGCCAAACCCAACAGCGTGCCGCCGTCCGGCGCCACCGACACCTTCGTCTACACCATCCGCGACGCAGACGGCGATGAAAGCACCACGACCATCACCATCAACGTGCGCGACAGCAAGATGGTCAGTTGCTGGGACAGCGACACCAACGCCTACCAGAAGATTCTCGACTTGCACCGCAGCGCCTTCTCCGGCTCGTTCGGCTCGATGACCGCCGCCCTGGTGATCGCGGGCTACCTGGGGGCGATCAGCAATGGCAACGCCAACGAGGGGGATGTGATCAACGTTACCCTACGCAAGGGCGAGACCCTCAAGCTCGACCACGACCACCCCATGGGCAACCTGATGATGGAATGGAAGGCGGCCAGCGGCGGTTACCAGGCCATTGCCAATGGCGACAGTTTCACGGCCAGCCATGACGGGGTGTACAGCATCCACCTGGCTCGTGCGGCAGATGCTTCAGGTAACGACAAGGCCGCAGAGAAATACAACCTCAACATGCTGATCGACTATAGCCACGCCGAGCGCGGGGCCTTCAGCGGCAGCGATACCCACAACGACCACCCAGGCGGCAGCGCCTCCGCCACGGCGAGCATCGTCTACCCGGGCGAGCATACCCTCGACGGCACGCCAGGCGACGATGTGCTGGTGGGCGGCGAGGGCAACGACACCCTCCAGGGCGGTGATGGCGACGACCTGCTGATCGGTGGGGCTGGCATCGACACGGCCAGCTATGCCTCGGCCGACGCTGGGGTGGTCGTCGACCTCAGCGCGGGCGGGCCGCAGGACACCGGTGGTGCCGGTATCGACACCCTGGTGGGCATCGAAAACCTGATCGGCTCGGACCATGACGACACCTTGATCGGCAATGGCGCCGATAACCTGCTCATCGCAGGGCTGGGCAACGACGTGCTCAAGGGCGGTGCGGGCAACGATATTCTCATCGGTGGGCCGGGCAACGATACCCTGAGCGGTGGCAGCGGCAACGACACCTTCGTCTGGCAGAAGGGCGACACCGGCCATGACACGGTCACCGACTTCACGCCGGGCAGCGACAGTCTCGATCTGTCGCAGTTGCTCCAGGGGGAGAGCGCCAGCGCCGCGTCGCTGGACGACTACCTGCACTTCAAGGTCAACGGCACCGGTACCGAGGTGGTCTCGACCATCGAGGTCAGCAGCGTGGCAGGCGCCGCGCCGACCCAGACCATCGACCTGGCCGGGGTCGACCTTGCCCAGCACTATGGCGTCGCGGCGGGTGCGGGAGGGATGATCGCGGCGGGGCAGGATACGGCGACCATCATCAATGGCATGCTCAACGATCATTCGTTGAAGGTGGATACGGTGTGAGGGGGGCGGTATTCCTGTTGGTCCCACTGGCGCAGTTTTTCCAACGGGTGGTGGGGTGAGATTTCGGGCATATTCGCGGGCAAGCCCGCTCACATGATCCTGCACGCCACTTCACTTGCGGCGCCCCAGATTCTGCGGAATTTGGGGCCGCTTCGTGCCCCATCGCCGGCAAGCCGGCGCCCAGGGTCCGGCGGTGCTCGCGAATCATGTGCCATGCAGGGATATCTGTGGAAGCCGGCTTGTCGGCTATAGGCTGCGAAGCAGCCCCAACAGGCATCGGGGTTTGCCCTTGCCATCTACCCCAGGCCAGGCTGGCGTTGCGGTGCAAACGATGGTCGCAACCATGGTACCTGCATCGCTCCTGCAGGCTAGACTCCCACGCGGACCTTCCGTGAGCACCGCCATGACCCCGTCGAATGCCAAACCCAAGCGCCATATACATCGCCCCACCGAAGTCTGTTGGCAACCCATGCGCCTCGGCGATCGCTTGCTGGATGGCGTCGCCTGGACGACCCTGGCTGATACCGGCCCCTGGCAGGGCTATTGGATGAAAATGAGCCCCGGCAGCCGCTCGCTGCCGCACCGGCATACAGCCACAGAGCTGTTGCAGATACTGGAAGGGGAGGTAATGGATGCCGACGGCCAGGTGTTCCACGCCGGCGACAGCCTGGTCTACGGTCCCGACTCCGAACACTGGCTGTATTCGCCACAGGGCTGCCTGCTACTGGTGATCGAGTCGGTGCCTTCGAGGCTCTGCAACTGAGTTTCAACCAGGCCGGCGCAAGGTCTTCTGTTTGAGAATATACAAGCTCACCAGCACCGCGCTGGCGAGCATGAAGGCGCGCGCCCAGAACAGCGGTACCAGGTAGCACGACAGGCTGATGCTGGCCCACATCAGGCCGATGGCGTAGACCTTGCCCCTGAGCGGGATGCCGGCGCCGCTCAGGTAGTCGCGGATCCACGGGCCCAGCTTGGGGTGATGGACCAGCCAATGGTGGAAACGCGGCGAGCTGCGGGCGAAACAGGCCGCCGCGAGCAGCAGGAAGGGCGTGGTGGGCAACACCGGCAAGAAGATTCCCAGCACCCCCAGCGCAACGCTGAGCCAGCCAATGGCCAGCAGCAGGTAGCGCACAGCTGGCTCAGTGATGGCGCGGCTTGAGCAGGGCCGGTTTCTCGTCAGGGGCGTGCAGCAGCAGGAACAGCGCGGTCAGTGCCTCGGGGATCTGCACGATCATGTCGTCCTGCAGGCTGGCATTGCTGGCGATGTCGGCGAACTCGGGTTGTTCGTCGAACAGGCCCGAGCCGACCATGATCGGCAGCAGCATCTCGCTGACTTCCTCCTCGGCGTTCTCGAACCAGGCTTCCTCCCGCAGGAAAACGCCTTCCATGAAGCCGATGCACCAGCCGCGCAGGTCGGAATCGTCCGGCTCGTCGGTCAGGTCCAGGTCGCAAGGCAGCTCGAATTCGTCGTCGCTGGCCAGCTGGCGGCCGATATGCGCCTTGAGCGCCACCAGCGTGGCCTCGATCTCGGTGCGCTGGGCTTCGCTGGCGTAGTGGGGCTCTTCGGCGAACAGCGCGTCGATCCACTCGCGCTCGGGGACGTCTTCCGAGCAGATCGACAGCGCGGTCAGGTAGCCATGGGCGGCGACGTAGTCCAGCGCTTCCTCGTGCAGATCGTCGGCGTCGAGGAAGGCTTGCAGGCGGGTCAATTGCTCGGCGAAGGACATTACAGGGCTACCTTGGGGGAATAAACGATAGTGAATTCTAGCACCTTGCGGCGGATGCGGGGCAAAGGGAACGTCTGTCGCGGGAAGATCCCGGGGCACCCTGTGCAGCCGGGCAGTGGGGTATAATCCGCGATTTTTCATCCAGGGGCGCCGTTTCCCGGTCCTCCGGCAAAAGCCGCTTACGCATTCACGAGTGTGGGCAGCGGGTTTTTCGTCCAGCCTGTGTCCAGGATGGTATGGCGATTTTGGAGTGTGCAATGCTCGAACAGGCTCAGCGTGTCCTCAAGGATATCTTCGGCTACGACAGTTTCCGGGGGCGCCAGGCAGCGATCATCGAATGCGTGGCCAGTGGCGGCGATGCGCTGGTGCTGATGCCCACCGGTGGTGGCAAGTCCCTGTGCTTCCAGGTGCCGGCGCTGTTGCGCCCAGGCCTGGCGGTCGTGGTCTCGCCGCTGATCGCGCTGATGGATGACCAGGTCGCTACCCTCGACGAGCTGGGCGTAGCCGCTGCGTCGCTGAACTCGACCCTGAGCCCCGAGCAGCAACGCGAGCTGGCCGGGCGCCTGCGCCGCGGCGAGGTGAAGCTTTTGTACCTGGCGCCGGAGCGCTTGGTGCAGCCGCGCATGCTGGAGTTCCTGCGCACCCTGGACATCGCCCTGTTCGCCATCGACGAGGCCCACTGTGTCTCGCAATGGGGCCACGACTTCCGTCCCGAGTACCTGCAGTTGGGCCAATTGGCCGAGCTGTTCCCCCATGTGCCGCGCATCGCCCTGACCGCCACGGCCGACATGCGCACCCGCGAAGAGATCGTCCAGCGCCTGCACCTGCAGGGGGCCGAGCGTTTCCTGTCGAGTTTCGACCGGCCGAACATCTTCTACCGCATCGTGCCCAAGGAGTCGCCGCGCAAGCAGTTGATGGCGTTTCTCGGCGAGCGGCGGGGCAACGCCGGTATCGTCTACTGCCTGTCACGCAAGAAGGTCGACGAAACCGCCGCCTTCCTCTGCGAGCAGGGCTTCCCGGCCTTGCCCTACCATGCAGGCCTTGCCGCCGAGACTCGTTCGGCCAACCAGCACCGCTTCCTCAACGAGGAAGGGCTGATCATGGTCGCCACCATCGCCTTCGGCATGGGCATCGACAAGCCCAACGTGCGCTTCGTCGCCCACCTGGACCTGCCCAAGTCGCTGGAAGCCTACTACCAGGAAACCGGCCGTGCCGGCCGTGATGGCCTGCCGTCCGACGCCTGGATGGCCTACGGCCTGCAGGACATGGTGATGCTCAAGCAGATGCTGCAGAACTCCGACGGCGACGAGCGCCACAAGCGCATCGAGCAGCACAAGCTCGACGCCATGCTCGCCCTCTGCGAGGAAACCCGCTGCCGCCGCCAGGCCCTGCTGGCGTATTTCGACGAGGTCCTCGAGCAACCTTGCGGCCATTGCGACAACTGCGTCGACCAGATCCAGACCTGGGACGCCACCGAGCCGGCCCGCCAGGCATTGTCGGCGGTGTACCGCACGGGCCAGCGCTACGGCGTCGGCCACCTGGTCGACGTGCTGCTGGGCAAGGACACCGAGAAGGTGCGCAACTTCGGCCATGAGAAGCTTTCGGTGTTCGGTGTCGGCAAGGCCATGGCGGAGGTCGAATGGCGTTCGCTGTTCCGTCAACTGGTGGCCCGTGGCTTGGTGGACATCGACCTGGAGGGCTACGGCGGCCTGCGGCTGTCCGACAGTTGCCGGCCGCTGCTGCGTGGCGAAGTGAACCTGCAACTGCGCCGCGATCTCAAGCCGCAGGCCGTGGCCAAGGCCTCCGGCGGCAGCCCGGCCAGCCAATTGGTGCGTGGCGAGGAGCGCGAGCTGTGGGAGGCCCTGCGTGCCCTGCGGCGCAAGCTGGCCGAGGAACACAGCGTGCCGCCGTATGTCATCTTCCCCGACTCGACGCTGCTGGAGATGCTGCGCAGCCAGCCGACCAGCCTCAGCGAGATGGCCCAGGTCAGTGGGGTCGGTGCGCGCAAGCTGGAGCGCTACGGCCAGGCCTTCCTCGAGGTGCTCAACGGCGGCAGCGGCGAAGCGGCGCCGAAGGTGGTGCTCGACCTGCGTCACGAACTGGTCAGCCTGGCTCGCGCCGGCATGACCCCGGCACAGATCGCCGGCCAGCTCGACTGCACCGAGAAGAATGTCTACAACTTGCTGGCCGAGGCCATCGGCCGCCAGGAACTGAGCCTGGAGCAGGCCCTGGATCTGCCTGAGGACCTGTTGATGGAGGTGCAGGACACCTTCCTCGATGGCGAAGGCGAGTTGCCGCCGGTGTCTGCGGTGATCCCGCAGTTCGGGTCGCGGGTGCCGGAAGGGGTACTGCATTGCGTACGGGCGGCGCTGGCGGCGGAGTTCGAACTCTGATCGCCGGCATTTCGGCCATCCGCTGACCTTTGTCATCCTTTTTGACGATTATCGGACGTTTCCGGGCTGGCGAGCCTTGCCTGTTGGCCCGGGGCATGGTTAGCTGACTAACAATTAGTTCTATCCATAGAGTTGCTTATGCCCCTGACCGACAACCAACACCGCTTCGGCATGCAGCTGGCGCAGATGTCTCGCGGCTGGCGCGCCGAGCTGGACCGCCGCCTGGCTGGGCTCAATCTGTCCCAGGCCCGCTGGCTGGTGCTCCTGCACCTGGCCCGTTTCGAGGAGGCGCCGACCCAACGCGAGTTGGCCCAGAGCGTGGGCGTCGAAGGCCCGACACTGGCACGCCTGCTCGACAGCCTGGAGAGCCAGGGGCTGGTACGTCGCCAGGCGGTGATGGAGGATCGGCGGGCCAAGAAGATCCTGCTGTGCCCGCCGGCCAAGCCGTTGATCGAGCAGATCGAGACCATCGCCAATGCCTTGCGGGTGGAGCTGTTCACCGGGGTCGACGAGGCCGACCTGGAGGTCTGCATGCGGGTGCATGCCAAGATCCTCGCCAATCTCGAGAAGTCCTGAGCTACAAGCTTCAAGCGGCAAGCCACAAGAACAAGCGGATCGATGTTGCCCACGCGATCCGTTTTTTCTTGTGGCTTGCCGCTTGCCGCTCAGAACGTGTGCCCGAGGTTGAGGTATACCGCCTTTTCGTGCTCGCTGTTGGCGCCGTAGCTGAGGTTCAGCGGGCCCAGCGGTGTCTCCAGGCCGAGGAAGATGCTCGCCGCATTGATGTAGCCACTGTCGAATTCGTTGTCGTTGTTCCACGCCCGTCCGCGTTCCAGTGATCCGCCCAGGTACAGCGGGAAGTCCAGCGGCAGGTAGGCCCGAGGGGTGAGGCGGCGGTAGTAGACCATGCGCACCAGGCTCATGTTCTGGCCGGATACCGAGTCCTGGCGAAAGCCCGACAACTGCCGGGCGCCGCCAAACACGAAGCTCGAGGTCACCACCTCCGTCTTGTCCAGGGTACGGCCGTATTGCCCGCCCAGTACCCAGGTGTTCGGGCCGATGCTCAAGGCCTTGTCCAGGTTGAAGATCCATTGCCGGTAGTTCTCGTCCGAATCCAGGGAGGTGTCGTACTTGCGCAGGCTCAGGCCGATCTCTTCGCCGCTGTGGGGGAAGTACAGGTTGTCGAGGGTGTCGAACGAGTACTTCAGCTCGTAGAAGCCCTCGTTGAAACTGACCTTGGGCAGGTCCTGGTCGCCGATGCGCACCTCGGCCTCGCCCCAGGCCTTGCCCACGCCCAAGCGCACCTCGCCGTAGGTGCCGATCTGCCGACCGAGGTTCAGGCCGAAGCCGTAGCGCTCCAGGCGGTACTCGGCGATCGGGTCGTTGTCCAGGGTCGCCTCGATGTTCTGCGAACCCAGGTCCAGGTAGGGCGCGATGAAGTAACGCGAGCCCACGTCCAGGGGCTGGTAGAACTCGCTGTAGAGCTCCTGCTGGTCGCCGATCTGGGCGCGGGTCAACCATTCCGCGCCCAGCCGGTTGATGCCGTTGACCCGGTAGCTGGCGCCCAGGTTGAAGGCGCTGTCGCCGCGCATGTCGTCCGACAGGTTCAGCCCCAGGCGCAGGTAGTCGGTGCCGCCACGCTTGCCTCGGGCGTTGATCACCAGCGTGTTGTCGTCACCCTTGTGCACCACCCGGTACTGCACCCGGTCGAAGTAATCCAGGCCGTAGAGCGTGCCCATGTCGGTCTGCAGGCGGTCGAGCTCCAGCGGCTCGCCCAGGGGCTGGCGGATGTAGTAGCGGATCACGTCGTCGCTGACCTTGGAGTCGTTCTCCACCTTGATCGCGGTGATGACGGGGGTGCGTTGGCGCGGCGAACGGGCGATCGCCAAGCCGCTGTCGCCCTCCTGGCGCAGCGCGGCCAGGCGTGCATCGAGCGCGCGGGTGGCGCGGTAGCCGGCGTCGATCATGTCCTGGGCACGGCCGAAATCGGTCACGCCGAACGCCGCCAGGGGCGGTTCGATGAGGATGTCTTCGCTGCGCAGGCTGGCCAATTGCTCCTCGGAGTTACGCCGGGTCATCAGGGTGATCGACTGGTTGAGCACATCGACCACCGTGGCCAGTTGCTTGCGGTCGCGCAGGGGTGTGCCGATATCGACCACGATGGCCAGGTCGACACCCATGTCGCGGGCCACGTCCAGCGGGATGTTGTCGACCATGCCGCCGTCCACCAGCAGGCGGCCGTCCAGCTCCACCGGGGCGAACACCGCCGGGATCGACATGCTGGCGCGGATCACCTGGGGCAGGTGGCCGCGGCTGAACACCACCTTCTCGCCGCTGGCGATGTCGGTGGCCACGGCGCGGAAGGGGATCGGCAGCTTGTCGAAGTCGCGGGTGTCGGCGGTGTGGGCCAGCTTGCTCTCCAGCAGCAGGGACAGGTTCTGGCCCTGGATCACGCCCAGGGGCAGGCCGAGGCTGCCATCGTCGCGAAAGCTCAGCTTCTGCTTGACCAGGAAGTCACGGTCGTCCTGCTTGCGCCGGAACGGTACGTCCTTGCGCGGCGGTGCGTCGGACAGGGCCTGTTGCCAGTCGAGGGTCCTGGCCAGTTTCTCCAGCTCCTCGACGCTATAGCCGGAGGCGTACAGCCCGCCGATCACCGCGCCCATGCTGGTGCCGGCGATGGCATCGATGCGCACCCCCTGTTCCTCCAGGGCCTTGAGCACACCGATATGCGCCAGGCCGCGGGCAGCGCCGCCGGACAGCACCAGGCCGACCTTGGGCCGGGCGGGTTCCGCAGCCAGGGCGGTGAAGGAGGTGAGCGTCAGCAGGAGGCAGAACAGCAGGCGGCGCATCGTGGGTCTCAAAGCGGTGGGCAAAGACCGCTAGTATAAGCGGCCACCCACCAGGAGAGGTCCACCCATGGCCAATACCAAGCCAGAAATCGTTATCACGTATTGCACCCAGTGCCAGTGGCTGCTGCGCGCTGCCTGGCTGGCCCAGGAGTTGTTGAGCACGTTCGCCGACGACCTCGGCCGGGTGGCCCTGGAGCCGGGCACCGGCGGGGTGTTCCGCATCACCTGCGATGGTGTGCAGCTCTGGGAGCGCAAGGCCGATGGCGGTTTCCCCGAAGCCAAGGTGCTCAAGCAGCGGCTGCGCGACCATATCGATCCGCAGCGTGACCTGGGCCACAACGATCGTTGATCAGGCGCCTTCGGCCATGGGCCGTTGCCGGGGCGGCTGCTCGGCGGCCAGGCGGCTGGACAGCACGATGGCGACGATGATCAGCACGCCGCCGGCGAGCATGCGCAGGGTCGGCGTTTCGGCGAACACCACCCAGGCCATGGCGATACCGTAGACCGGCTCCATGCCGAACACCACCGCGGCGGTACGCGCCTTGATCACCGCCAGGCTGGCGACGAACAGGCTGTGGGCGACGCCGGTGCAGAAGATGCCGAGCAGGGCGATCCACAGCCAGTCCATCGGCGTGACGACACCCAGGCCGGGGGCGGCCACCGGCAGCAGGCACAGGGCCACCACGAGGTTCTGCCACAGCGCCGCCTGTACCGCCGGCAGGCGCCCGGAGCCTGCACGGTTGACCAGCGACAGCAGCGAGAACAGCAGGCCGGACAGCAGCGCCCAGAGCAGCCCGCCGGTGGCCTCGCTGGCCAGGTCGAACTCGGGCGTGACCAGCACCAGGCCGATGCTGACCAGCAGCACCAGCAGCGCCTCGTTGCGGCGGATTCGCTCGCGGAACAGCAGGCCCTCGAGGATCACCGTGAAGGCCGGGAAACTGGCGAAGCCCAGGGTGGCGATGGCCACGCCGCCGACCTTGACGGCGACGAAGAAGCTCACCCAGTGCCCGGCCAGCAGCACGCCGCCAAGCGACAGGCGGCGCAGGTCGTGACGCTTGAGTGGCTGCCAGCTCTGGCGCGCCAGGCTGGCGAACAGGCCCAGGGCGAGCACCGCGAAGGCGGCGCGGCCGAAGACGATGATCGCGGGGCTGGCGCTGGCGGCCAGTTTGCCGAAGACGCCAGTGAGGCCGAAGAACAGCGCGCCGATGTGCAGGGCGCCGAGGGCGGTGCGGTGGTTCATGGTCATCCTTTGTGACAACGGTCGTTGACCCTGTGTGTCCATCTTCAGGTTCGAGGGGCTCTCGCGGTGGGGCGTCAGTCTACGAGCATGGCCAGCGGGTGTCTGTCGCCATCCTCGCGTCAGTTGTCGTCAGGCTCGCGGCGCAAGGCCATGGGTGAGTGACCGAAGTCTCGGAGCATGGCGGCACTGAAGGCGCTCTGCGAGCTATAACCGACCTGGGCGGCGATCTCGCCGACCGGCAGCTGGGTTTCCTTGAGCAGGCGACGAGCCTTGAGCAGGCGGCGCTGGCGGATGTAGTCCATGGGTGTCAGGCCGCATTCGGCGGTGAAGCGCGCATGCAGGCGTGCCGTGGAGAGGCCGGCCAGGCGGGCCAGGTCGGCCACTTGCAGGGGGTAGGCGGCATGCTGCTCGATATGGGTATCGAACGCCGCATAGGGCAGGCGCCGTTGCGGCACGCCGGGCGCGGCATGGGCGTTGAGGCTGGCCAGCAGCAGGGCCGCGCCCTGGCGGGCGATCAGCGGGTCGTCCACGGGGCTGGCGGCGAGCCAGTCCACCAACTGCTGTTGGCGGCTGTCCAGGCCCAGGGTGACGGGGCGATCGAGCAGGCGGCGGCTGGTGTCGGCGTGCTCGCCCAGTTGTTCGCGTAACCAGTGTTCGCCCGGGATGTCCAGCACCAGGCAATGGCTGCCGGCCGTACTGCCACAGGTATGGTGGGTGCCGGCCGGCACCACCATCAGGTCCTGGCGGTCGATCCGTGCGCCGCGGCCTTGCACCTCGAAGTCCAGGCGCCCGCGCAGGCCGAACACCAGTTGTGGGTGCTCGTGGCTGTGGGCGATCAGATCATCGCGGTAATGGCGCAGGGAAAGGAGCGGGCCTGTGTGCATGGGGGGCCTCCTGGGCAGGGCACCATTGTACACAGCGGGTGGGGCCTGATCATTGGCAAGCCGGTTTCCACAGCGCTTTTGCCAACGCACAAGCGACCAGCCGTCACGCGACTGCCACCAGCCTGTCACCTGGACCTGCCAGTCTCCAGCAAACAGCGCCGGAGGCCACCCCATGACCCACGTCGAACTCGCCCGCCCGTCACGCAAGCAGCGCGTGCGCACCCTGTGGATCTCCGACGTGCACCTGGGCACCCGGGATTGCCAGGCCGAGCACCTGTCGCATTTCCTCAAGCGTTACCAGGCCGACCGCCTCTACCTGGTCGGCGATATCATCGATGGCTGGAAGCTGCGCGGCGGCATCTACTGGCCCCAGGCACACACCAACGTCATCCGCCGCCTGTTGACCATGAGCAAGCGCGGTACCGAGGTGATCTACGTCACTGGCAACCATGACGAATTCCTGCGCCGCTACTCGAAGCTGGTCCTGGGCAACATCCAACTGGTGGACGAGGCGGAACACCTGACCGCCGATGGCCGGCGCCTGCTGGTGATCCATGGCGACCAGTTCGACGTGATCACCCGCTACCACCGCTGGTTGGCCTTCCTCGGCGACCGCGCCTACGAGTTCACCCTGGTGCTCAACCGCTGGCTCAACCACTGGCGGGCCCGTTATGGCTATGGTTACTGGTCGTTGTCGGCGTACCTCAAGCACAAGGTCAAGGGCGCGGTGAACTTCATCAGCGATTTCGAGGACGCCATCGCCCACGAGTGCACCCGGCGTGGCTTCCATGGCGTGGTCTGCGGGCACATCCACCATGCCGAGATCCGCCAGGTTGGCGCGGTGGAATACCTCAACTGCGGCGACTGGGTGGAATCCTGCACCGCCCTGATCGAACACTGGGATGGCAGCATCGAGCTGTACCGCTTCGCCGAGGCCCAGGCGCGCGAAGCCGCCGAGCGGCAGGTCGGGGTGCAGGAAGCGGTGTAGGTCTCGTTAAGGGGCAGGGGCCGGATGATGGAGCAGGCGGTTTTTGCTGGACCTGTCCCGTGACAGCGGACGCCAAGAAGCGATACTTAGATCGCTATCTTGGAGGTTGCCATGTACCCGAGCACTCGCCGTAACTACACCGATGAGTTCAAGGCTCAGGCCGTTGCGCTAGCTGAAAGCGTTGGCAGAACCG